>PLDN01000021.1 GCA_003136185.1 Acidimicrobiaceae bacterium
GATCGGGTGGATGGCCTCTCGGTTGTCCACCCGGATCTCGTGGATCAGCGCCTGGAGCAGGCCTTTGACGGATGCTGCTGATCCCTCCGCCACCGCCTCGGTCACTCGTTCACGGAGTACGGACAGCTCCTCCGGCGTGGGTGCTGTGAGATCGGCCTCGTCCATTTGGTCAGCCAGCTCTTGACGCCGGGCACGCAACGCCGTTGCCCGGCTGCCAAGTTCCTTGACACGGGTCCCGCAGATGGTCTCGGGCATGGCCCCGGTCTCGAAGGCCCGGANNCGTTGGCGAACAGGTCGGTGTCGTCGTAAGCGGCGAGGAGCGAGTGAATCACAGCGTCATCGAGGGCCTCGGCCGGGAGGCGGTCGGCAGAACATGACTTCGTTCCGTAGCGTTGGCGACCCCCACAGGTGTAGTAGCGGTACGTAGAACTTCGCCCTGTCGCTCTTGTCCCGGTGAAGCGACTCCCGCACCCTCCACAGACCACGAGCCCGGTTAACAGGTAGTCCGAGCTGTTGGAGGCCCGCTTGGAGACATCCTCGCCCCGTTCGGCAAGGATGGCCTGGACGGCATCGAACAAACTCTTCTCCACCAGCGGGGGATGCTCGGCGTCGCTCCAGGTGCCGCGGAAATGGACCTGTCCGAGGTACGTGCGGTTGCGCAGCACCGTGAGAACTGACTTGAACTGCCACGGCCTGCCTGCCCGGGTGGACAGTCCCGCCGCACTCAGCTGATTGGCGATGGCATGGGAGCCGAGGCGCTTAGTGGCATAGAGGTCGAAGATGACCGGCACCAGCGGGGCTTCGACCTCGTCGACAACGAGACGACCCTCGCCCTTGACCGCCCGGTAGCCGAAGGGCTGGGTTCCTCCGCACCATCCCCCTTTGGAGGACTTCCTCTCCATGCCGGCGATCACCCGGTCGATGATGGTGGCCCGCTCGAACTCCGCGAACACCCCGAGCATCTGGACCATCATCCGACCGGCAGCAGAGGTGGTGTCGAACGGCTCGGTGGCCGAGCGAAACCCGACGCCTGCCGCGTCCAGGGTCTCCAGCACTTCGGCCAGACCACGGACTGACCGGGACAGGCGGTCCACCCGGTAGACGAGAAGGAGATCGAACCGCCCTGCCTTGGCGGCACGGAGGGCATTGGTGAGTCCTGGACGTTCCAGCTTGGCGCCGGACATCTGGTCGGTGAAGGTGCCCACCAGCTCCCAGTCCTCTTGACTCGCCACATAGGAGGCGAGTCGTTCGGACTGTGCCCCCAGCGAGTAGGGCTGGTTCACCTCGTCGGTCGAGATCCGGGTGTAGGTGGCGATCCTCACGTGAGACTCCTTTGATGGTCAGACGCTGGGGTGATCTTCAGGCCTGCGTGCGGGCCTGGGCCCACAGGACTTGTCGACGCTGTCGTGGGTGCTCTCGGTCCAGTATCGCCGACGGGTGCGACTCTCACACTGGCCATGGCGGGCACGGTGTCACCTCGGGTCCGGAGCGTTCTCTGGCTCGGATCGCCCGTCTTCACTCGTGGATCGGAGTTCAAGAAGGCCCAATGGAGTCGGCCCGCACCACCGTCCGGCGTCCAGGGTCGCTCCGGGGCGCCGCCACGGTGATGGTCGGCAACAGCCGTCGCCTCGGCCACCTCGGCTCCATCACCGGTCTACGCTCCTCGCTCGGACCGGGTCCGCCCCTTGACCCCTGCCGGAGGCGCTGGCAGTTGGTCACTCAGGGAGCAAGGGTGGGCCTTGCTCCGCAGCGGAGCCGAACAGAGCCAGTCCTGTTTGCCCTCGGGTGCCCATTCATCCCTCGGTGGCAGTCGCATCGTCCGCCTTCTACTACCGATGACCTTGTGGACGATCCTGCTCATGGATCGCCGATGGACGCAACAACGGTGGGCACGGTGGGTTCGGTGCTCGGCTTGACCAGTATCCGGTGGGGATCGGTGAGGAGCGGCACCAGCAGCTCGGCCAGTGCCTCGATGGCGTGGCGTTCCTGATCGGCGGAGAGGTCGACGAAGGTGGCCGGGCACAGGTGGATGTCAGGGCTGCCCGCCGATGAGGAAGAAGACGGTGGCGGATGCTCGAGCCGAGGAGCTTCCCGAGGTCGGGTCGGTCCTGGTCGATTCGGTCGAGGACCAGAGGAACGGCGTGGGCGATCTGGCGGGGTCATAGCCGTCCCCCTCGGCCACTTCGCCAGCCTCCTCCTGGACTGCGCCGAGCTGGTGTTGGTCGGTGCTGTCCCATGTCAGGCCACCAGCCCGGCGATGACGTTCCGCCTGCGTCGCCGGAGACGAACGACGGATTCCCCGGTGTGGTTTGCGACTTCGGCCACGGACATGCCGAGGATCGCTGTCGAATACAGCAGGCTGGCGTCGGTTGGCGTCAAGCGATGACCGGTGGCTTCGATGAGCTCTGCTGCCAACAGCTCCTCGCCGGTGCGACCGATGGAGGCCGGGATCAGGTCCAGAGCATCAGGGGAGTCGACGCGCCGACAGCGGTGCCGACGCTCGCTGGCCTGGAGCGTTCGCAGCCTCGTGCGGACTCCCGACAACAGGTCACCTGCGGCATAGGGACGGGTTGTCCCTGACCAGGTGATGATCTGTTCCCAGAGACCCGAGATGGCGTCGACGAAGAACTGATCGAGATCGCTCCACGGCCCGTCAGTACTGTCGATGCGTCGAGACAGTGCGACGACACCAGGGATGAGCGCCTGGATGATGGCCCGGGGGATGAGCACGTCGACACCAGCGCTTCGCAACATCGCCGCAACCACGGCTGCTGCCTCGTTGCGGGACAGACGGTGTGACGAGAGCGAAAGCACGTCGACCAACTCGGCGAGGTCGTCCACCTGGAGACGGGAGATGACCGGTTCGCAGGCAGCGAGGTCCTGACATGCGGTCCTCGATGGCGGAGCAGTGCCGAGCGCTCGCCATTCGGTGCGGAGTTGTCTGATCGTGGGGGAGTCCATGGCTGTCACCATGAAGAGGAGGGCTCATCAAACCCCTCATGAAAACCCTCATCATCGAAGATTTCTTGGAAATTCCTCGCGGGGCTCCGAACCGGTGATCGCCGAGGATCGCGAACACGACGCCGGACGAACGTGCTGGTGGGAGGGTTCACAAACCGAGTTGTGAGGCATTCTGTGAGGGGTTCTGTGAGCCTGCTCCGGGTTCATCACTCCGGCCGACGGATCGATCTCATCGCGTCGATCTGCATCACCGCGGTCGAGGTCGGAGCGCTCCCGCGGTCGCAGGACACCGACGATCCGTCGCCGGACTGAGCCGACCCATTCCCGAAGACGGCCATCCCGGTGCCGTCGGGGCGTCACGATCGCGACGCTGAGACGAACGTCCTGGTGCAAGGGTTCACAAACGAAGTGATGACGCGAATAATGAAGGGAGTGATGAAGGTCGTGGCCCCCCATCACTCCGGCCGACGAACGTGCCGCCCGGAGCATCTGAAACGACGTCGCCGCAGGTGGGAGGTCTCATGATGACGACCATGAGAGCAACCGTGAGACCGTGCTCGGGTACATCACTTCCAGCTGCCGATTATCCGCCTGGGGTACCTGTTTCGGTATCGCCGCAGGTGGGAGGGTTCACGACTTCGCGAAGCGGGGTTCATCGTGCGGACCCTGCACGACGCCGGGCCGATCAGTGCCGGCCTGTGGGAACACGCCGCCATCGACGTTCGCCTTCCATCCACCTTCGTGGCGATCAACGGCACGACGCACCGACCGGTGCTGGACCACCGGCGAGCGGTGTCCGTGCAGGCCACAGCACTGCTGGATGAGCGAACACGTCGGCAACGGTCGTCGCGGACGACACCACGATGGCGTCGACGCATCACGCCGCCGATGGAGACAACGAAGTCGAACGGAGAGCCCGGAGGGCTCGCACGACCACTGCCTGCCGCTCGAACTTCACTCACAATGAGGGGTTCATGATCGCGGGAGCAAGATGGACAATCAGCATGGCTGATCGTGAGAGCAAGATAGGCGATCAGTATTACTGATCGTGGTGGCGTGGCCGTCGGCCCCACCGAGAAGCTGTCCCCGAGGGGCACTCGGGGTCGCTGCGCTGGCGAGATGTCCGACTTTGTGATGGCCGGTCGTCGATGCGATAGGCGACCTTGTTCAACCATCGACGGGAGACGACGCGTGAGAACCTTCTTTACGTATTCAAGGCGCTGCGGGGAGCGAGACGAGACTACCCTTGCTACTGCTGGCTCGAGCGGGGCTGGCCTCCCCCATCGTGGAAGCGAGATGTCCACCTACAAGCAGCGGCAAGCCAGTCGACGGAATTTGGTCAAGGCGCGGACGGCGCGGAGACGCAAGGCTGGTCATTCCAGGTCCATGAGCGCCTTCGAGGTCAAATTCCTACTCCTCGCCGTTGCCCTCATCCTCGTCGTCGCGCTGATCGACGTCACTCGTGGCCTGATCTTGCTGCCGATCGTGGGCCTCGTCGTCGGCAGCATCTGGCTCCATCAGCGCCACAAAAAGGATGCTGCGAGGCGAGCGGAGGCACTTCGGGTCGAGCGACTGCTCCAGGCGCAACACCTCGACGCGCTCCTGGCCGTCTCTCCCACTGAGTTCGAGCACATCGTTGCGGACCTGTTCGCCGCCATTGGATTCATCGTTCTCAGCGCCGGAGGTGGGGCTGGTGATCTCGGAGCGGACATCGTCTGCCAGAACCCAGAAGGCCACCGGTTCGTGGTCCAATGCAAGCGGTACGCGCCCGGCAATAAGGTCACCAGTCCGGCCATGCAGTCGTTCATCGGCATGGCGCATCGTCACCACGGAGCCGCGGGCATCTACGTGACCACGAGCAGCTACACGAAGGCCGCCGCCGACCTCGCCCAGCAGCACGGCATCGACCTGTACGACGGTGAGCGCCTCGTGGGGCTGGCTCGGTGGGTCCAGAGCCGGGGTTCCAGCCTTACCTCGGGTCCCTGAGGCAGACCCAGATCGTGGCTTCGGTCACAACATCGAAGTACCAGCCGAGTGGGACGGCATCAGATCGGCGCGATTCGCGGGGTCGCGAGAGCAAGCACCTGGTACCCACGCGGGCTAGTGCGGTGCCCACCCATCCGGTGATGAGGTATTTCGTCCGACCATGGTTGCATCGTCACCGAGTCAACGATGGTCGCGTGGGTGCGGCTACCGTTACGCCATGAGTCAGCATCGACTCGCCGGGTTTGCAATGGCGGCCCTCGTCTCAGTTCTGGTCGGTGGATGCGCATCGCACTTGAGCAATCCGCCGAGTGCGACTATCTCTCGACCCACCTCAACGGTTCCGAACGTTGTCGGCAAGCCACTATCTCAGGCGGTCCAGGTTCTGACAGCGGACGGTTTTGCTCCAGACGACTCAGGACTCGGTCCCGATGAGATAGTGACCGCCACCGACCCCGCCGCAGGGACCTATTCGGGCGGGGTCGCGTACATTCGCCTAACCGTGTCACCACCGACCACCACTACCACGGAGCCTCCGACTGTGGCGGTCCCGAATGTTTCGGGCGACACGATCACCAACGCCACCAACGCGATGGCAGCTGTTGGACTTAACCTCGACTCTGAGGCGGTGTATCCCTCAAATATCGTGGCTTACACGGTCCCGGCGGCAGGTACAAGAGCACCGGTCGGCGAGGCGATCCAAGAATATAGCTGTGCTGCTAAGAGCGAACCCTCCCAATCCGCCTCCGGAACTTGGGTCTGTAATCCCGGGAACTACGGCCCAGACTGGGGCGGCCAGTGATGCCGACGCGAGGAGGTGAGGCCGGTTCACGACCGCCGGGCGGATGGCCTACTCGCTCCAGTATCCAAGTACGTTAATCAGACCGCTTCATTCGTGGCGAGGAGTTCCTCGGCCTTGGACGGCCTTCCTGGCTTTCGTTCCCATCCGGCGAGGAACGAGTCCACCGTCGACCGAATCCACAGCGGAGTCGCGGCCACCTCATAGGCCGGTGCCGGAAAGCGGCGGCTGTTCCGAAGCTCGTGCAACCGCTGCCGGGAGACGCCCAACAACTCGGTGACTTCCGTCGTGCCAAGGATGCTGGGGAAGTTCGATACCTCGAGCTGGGCATGGAAGGTGTTCTCCTCAACTGCCTCGGTGCGGATCACCGGCCAAATCGGAAGCCCCACAGCCCTGGCAGCATCGAGAGCCACCACGGACCCACGCTCGACAGCCGACGCCGCAGCATCGACGTCATCGCCGGTCGCGATGTGGAATCGAGCACTCCACCCGCTCCCGTCACCGGCAACAGCCGGGGAATGATCGCCCAGCTTCTCGCCGAACGGACCGAGCAGGCTGATCACCACATCGTCATCAACCGCGGCGCCTGACGGCGCCTGGGTCTCCACCAAGACACTCCAGTCCATGGTCACTTCCTCCTCTCGATTGGCCAGATACCGCCCGCTTGACGTATCTGGGACAGCCAGTTCATGAACCCTCGCCGCTTGTCACCACCGGGGGTCGTGCTGATCGCGATCGGCCGCTTGGAGGGGTCGGCGGGGAAGAGCATGGGGTGCCCCCCTCTGCCACTGCCATCGTTGTAGCGCCAGCCTTGATTACTCACGAGCTCTTCGGCCACCTCCCGGTACTCTTTCGGCAGTTCTCGTCCCGGCAGGTCCATCTTGTCTGATTCCTTGACCATCTGTCAATAGTTACAGACAACATGACGAGCGTCAAGGATAGTCGGGAGGAGAATTCCGGTCATTCGATGAGGAGGCCGAGGGCGGGGAATGCTGGGCTGGGCCGGAGCACTCTCGGTCAAGCGCAAGCAATCACGGGCCCGGCAACGTTGTGGAAGCGGTTCGAGTTGTATCCCCCAACCTCCACTCGCAAACTGCAGGTCAGACCCTATTTCCTAGCTGATCTATTGTCCATGGAGATGTCATCATCCCGCGGTCATCCCGCGGAAGGACGTTCAGCGGTAGTACCGGGGTCTTCGCCGGAGGTGCAGACGATGCGTCCGAGTCGTTCGCGATCGGCGATTTCAACATGGGCCGTGACCGCTTCGATTACCGGCGATGGAGTGTCTGTTCAAGTGATGCGATAGCCGACCCCTGCAATAGTTTCGATCGCGTCGGGTTCGCCGAGTTTGCGGCGCAGCCGGCCAATGGTCACCTGAACCGTCTTGGTGAATGGGTCGGCGTGCTCATCCCAGGCCCGTTCGAGGAGGTCTTCAGCGCTCAGGGTGGCGGGTGAGGCCTGCATCAGCGCTTCGAGGACGGCGAACTCCTTGGTGGTCAGCACGCAGGGCTGGCCGGCCCGGGAGACCGTTCGGCGGAGAGGGTCTAGCTCGAGGTCGGCCGCTCTGAGGATGCGGGGTTGAGCGGTGGGTCTTCGTCGGGCCAGGGCGCGGAGCCGCAGGACCAACTCAGGGAAATGGAACGGTTTGGGTAGGTAGTCATCGGCTCCGAGCCCGAGCCCGCTCACCCGATCCGCGGGGGCATCAGCGGCAGTGAGCATGAGCACCATGGCAGGGTCATCGCTGTCGGTGATCATCCGGCAGATGGTGTCGCCGTGGATGCCAGGCAGGTCGCGGTCCAATACGACGACGTCGTACCGGTTAACGTCAAGCTTGGCGGCGGCGTCGAGCCCCGTATGGGCGATGTCGACCGCCATGCCCTGATCTCGCAGGCCCTCGGCGATGTCCTCGGCCAGTCGCCGCACGTCTTCGACGACCAGCACCCTCATGACAACACCCGATCCGGGAAGGCGGCCCCGGCGCGAGGCAGCTCGACAGCGACCCGGACCCCTCCCTGTGAACGGGCCTCGACTTCGACGGTTCCGTGGTGGGCGGCGGCGATGGCAGCGACGATGGACAGACCGAGACCGACGCCGCCATCAGAACCGGTGCGCTCGGCGCCGCCTCGCCGGAACGGCCGGCCCAGCTGGCCGACGTCCTCGGGGTCGAGGACAGGACCGGTGTTCTCGACTATCAACCGGGCGGATCGACCCTCAGCGCTGGTGGTGACCCGCACCCACCCACCAGGCTCGTTGTAGCGGATGGCGTTGTCGACCAGGTTGACCGCCAGGCGGGAAAGAAGTGTTTGGCTGCCGGCCACTTTTACGTCGTCGAGACTGCGGTGCACGGTCACGTTCGCTGCCCCGGCACCGTCAGCTCGAGCGTCGAGGACGTCGGCGGTAATTTGGGGCAACGACACCGTTGTGAGATCTTCCATCACCCCGCGCTCGGCCCGGGCGAGCACCAGAAAGCTCTCCACCAGACGTTCGGCCTGGTCGAGCCCTTCGCGGACCTTGGCCGACAGAACCGACGCGTCGTTCGAGACCGGCGGCGACTTCGCGGCGGCGACATCGAGGGAGGTGCGCATCATCGCCAGCGGCGTGCGAAGCTCGTGTGAGGCGTTGGCCACAAAGGCGCGTTGAGCGTCGAAGGCGCCCTCGAGCCGGGCTAACAACCCGTCGATGGTGGCGGCCAGGTCAGTGATCTCGTCGCTCGGGCCGGCTAATGCAAGCCGCTGGTGGAGGTTCTCCTCGGAGATGTGCCGCGCCGTGGAGGTGATCCGCCGTAGTGGGCGAAGCACCCGGCCGGCCATTAGCCATCCCAGCAAAACGGATGTCGCGGCCATGGCGCCCAGGGCGACGGCAAACCACACCAGAAGGGTGTGCAAGTCCGCAGAGTGCTGCGCGTTCAGCGCCTCCCGCACAGAGCCGGAGCTAACCCCAAGGCCTGGTGGAGGCGACTTCGGCCCGGGCGAGGAGGTGCCGTTGGAGGAAGGTATGAGGCGGACGGTCTTCGAAACCCCGTGCGAGGTGACGTTGGACCGGGAGGTGAGGTGGACCGTCGCCGCGAACGGGTACCTGGCCACGAAGAAGTAGCTGATGGCGAGCAGGGCCGCGCCGCAGAGAAGGAACAGCGCCCCGTAAGCGAGGGCGAGGCGCATCCGCACGGTCCGCCTGGGCACGCCAGCGCTCGCCATCCGGCGGGTCGAAGAAGAGAACGGTTGGAATGCAGCTCTCGTCACGATTCTCACGCCCTCATCGCAAGCTCTGCCTGGCAGCCGCCGACACCAGTGTTCGCGGGCGGGGATCTCGTTGTTCGTCCGGCGCTTGCCCGCCCCGACGACCGCTCCAATACCTGCATGAGTCCCAGCATGGCCGCTGGCCGGCAACAGGGAGGTAACAGGCTCTGTTGAGCCCCTGTTACCGGCGGTCGCGTACAAACACCTCCGAAGCATCTTTTGGAGGAAGGAACCACGACATCATGGACGACGACACTGCCCGCGCCGCGGCGACGAACAGACTCCGGCCCGCACGAGGACTCGGCGCAAGGTTTGCAGTCGTCGGACTGTTGGCCGCCGTCGGACTGCTGGCCGCCGCCTGCGACGGCACGACGGGGTCGGGGGTGGCGGGTGCCGGCGGGACTACCACCACTGTGGTGCCGTCAGGTTCGTCCACCACCGCCGCGGCGCCGTCCAGCTCGTCCGAGCCCGGCTCGGCGGACGAGGCGACGCTGACGGAGCAGCTGCAGTTCGCTCACTGTATGCGGTCCGAGGGGGTGCCCAACTTCCCCGATCCCAGCGCCACAGGGGGATTGCTCAATGCGACCTCCGCCGCGGGCATCAACACCAAGTCGCCCACTTACCAGGAGGCACTGCAGGCCTGTAAGCAGTACAACCCGGGCGCGAACCTGACACCCGCCCAGAGCGCAGCCGACAACGCCAAGGGGGTCGAATACGCGCAGTGCATGCGCTCCCATGGCGTGCCCAACTTCCCCGATCCCATTGTCGGCCCGACCGGCGGGCAAGCCATCAATCTGAGGGGATTAGGCATTGACCAAAACAGCCCGACGTACCAGGCGGCCAACCAGGCCTGCCAGAGCATCATCCCGTCGGGCAAGTGAGCGCGCCGACACCTCATGCTGCCCTCAGTCCCCCCGGACTAATCGGCCTGCCCGATGAGCGGCAGCGGCGGCGCAGAGCCCCTTGGCTGGTTGCAGTCTCGGTCGTGCTGATCGGCGCGGTGTTGGCGATCGCCATGGCCGATCCTTTTTCGTCTGGAGCGCCGAGTCAGTCTGGGCTGGCGGACAACGCCGACCCGACCGGGCTCTACATCGTTGCTCGGCAGGACCTGTCCTCGCAGACCCAAGTTCCGGCCACGCTCGGCTACGCGGCCAGCTACAGCATCATTAACCGGCATCAAGGAACCGTCACCGCGCTGCCGGCGACCGGTCGGGTCATTGGTCAGGGCCAGATCCTCTACGAGGTGAACGGCTCACCGGTCGTGCTCCTGTTTGGCTCGACCCCTGCCTACCGGACCTTGTCGTCCGGCCTCACAGGCGCGGATGTCGCCGAGCTCAACGCCGATCTGGTCGCCCTCGGGGACGCCACTACGGCTGACATCCCGGCCGGATCGGACACCTTCACCTCGGCCACTGCGACGGCACTCGAGAAGTTCCAGGCGGCGCTCGGCCTGGCCCAGAACGGGACCCTTATTCTCGGCCAGGCGGTGTTCCTCCCCACCGCAGCTCGCATCACCTCGGTCTCGGCCACGCTCGGGGCTCCGGCCCAGTCAGGCGAGCCGGTGCTTCAGGCGACCTCCATTACGCACCAGGTCATCGTCGCCATGGACGCATCTCAGCAGTCAGAGGTGGCGGTCGGCGCCAGGGTGACGATCACCCTGCCTAACGACGCGACCACCCCGGGGGTCATCTCGTCCGTGGGCACCGTAGCGACCACCCCATCATCGAACAACAGCAGCAGCTCCGGATCCGCGAACCCCACCATCACCGTGCTGGTGAAGCCCACGGACCCGGCCGCCACCGGCGGCTGGGACCAGGCACCAGTCAACGTAACGATCACCACCGGCACGGTCAACAACGCCCTGGTCGTACCCGTCGACGCCCTGCGAGCGATCGCCGGCGGCTACGCGGTTGAGGTGGTCGGAGCTGACGGCGTCCACAACCTGGTCGCGGTCAACTTGGGTCTCTTCGACGATGCCGACGGCATGGTCGAGGTCACCGGGACCAGCTTGGCAGCCGGCGAGCGCGTCGTGGTGCCGGAGCTATGACTGTCGACACCGCCGACTTGAGCACTCCCGGGCTCGACGACGACCGCCTGCTTTCCACGAGCGGTGGAGGCCGGCCGGTGCTCGAAGTCGACCAGGTCACCAAGATCTATCCGAGCGAGCCGCCGGTGACCGCCCTTCGCGACGTCTCGTTCACCGTTGGCCAGGGCGAGCTGGTGGGCATCGTGGGACCCTCGGGATCGGGCAAGACCACCTTGTTGCACCTGATGGGCACATTGGACCTGCCCAGTGCCGGCCACGTCCGCATCACCGGTCTCGACGTCCAGCTGCTGTCCGACCGGCAGCTGGCCGCGCTGCGGGCCACCCGGATCGGCTTCGTCTTCCAGCAGTTCTTCTTAGCCGAGCACCAGAGCGCGCTCGACAACGTGGCCGACGGCATCCTCTACGCCGGAATCCCCCAGGCCGAACGGCGCGCCCGGGCCCTCGACGCTCTCGCACTCGTCGGCCTGGACGGTCGACCTTACGCCCGACCCACCCAGCTCTCCGGCGGCCAGCGTCAGCGCGTCGCCATCGCCCGAGCCCTGGTCGGCAGCCCAGCCATCGTGCTCGCCGACGAGCCGACCGGAAACCTCGACCAGGCCACCGGACAGGCCATCCTGGGGCTCCTCGAGGAACTCCACGGCATGGGGGTGACCGTCGTGGTCATCACCCACGACCGAGACATTGCTAACCACATGGGCCGGCGGATCGAGATGCTCGACGGCGAGATCGTCTACGACAGCGCGCGGGAGATCGGGGCGTCAACGAGGCCATCGGTTGGTGGCGCGTCCCGCCCTGAGGAAGGACGGCGGTGACCACCACCGAGACCCTCGCGGTGCGAAAGCTCCGACCGTCGGACATCGGGCGCCTCTCGACGGTGGGTTTGCGCACCCGCAAGCTCCGAGCCGCGCTGTCGGCGTTAGGGATCGCCATCGGTGTGGCCGCCATCGTGGCCGTGCTCGGACTGTCAGCGTCGGCCTCGGCCGGTCTGCTCAACGAGATCTCCGCCCTCGGCACCAACCTGCTCGTGGTCCAAAACGGTCAGAACCTCTCCGGCCAGACCGCCGAACTCCCAATAGCCGCCCCGGCCATGATCGGCGACATCGACGGCGTCACCCAGGCCCAGCAGACCGGATCGGTCACCGGCGACGTCTATACCAGCCCGCTCATCCCTGCCATCGACACCAACGCAATCGGCATCGACACGGCTAGCCTCGGCCTCCTGCGCACGGTCGGGACCAGCGTGGCGGAGGGCAGCTACCTCAACGCCGCAACCGCCCAAGAACCCGTTGCCGTCCTCGGCGCGGCCGCCGCGCAGCGCCTCGGGATCGACCGGGTGTTCGCCGGAGAGCGAATCTGGCTCGACAATATGTGGTTCTACGTGGCCGGCATCTTGAACCCCGCCGTGCTCGCCCCCGACATCGACTCCTCGGTCCTCGTCGGCTTCCCCGCAGCCGAGCGCTACCTCGGCTTCGACGGCCATCCGTCAACCGTCTACGTACGCGCCCAGACCAGCCAGGTCGACGCGGTCTACAACCTGCTCAGCGCCACCGCCAACCCCGAGAACCCCAGCGAAGTCGCCGTGAGCCAGCCCTCGGCCGCCCTCGTCGCCCAAGCCGACGCCCAGGGAGCCTTCGATGCCCTTTTCCTCGGCCTGGGCGCCGTGGCCCTGTTAGTCGGGGCGGTGGGGGTGGCCAACATCATGATCATCTCGGTACTCGAACGCAGGTCTGAGATCGGCCTGCGCCGCGCCCTTGGCGCCACCAAGGGCCACATCAGAGTCCAGTTCCTTGCCGAAGCCGTGCTCCTCGCCTTTATCGGCGGCGCCGCCGGGGTCGCAGCAGGCGCCCTCTCCACTGCCATCTATGCCTCCACAAAGCACGAGCTCGTGGTCATCCCCGCCGTCGCCTGGGGCGGCGGCATAGGTGCGGCGATACTCATCGGCGCCATTGCCGGACTCTGGCCCGCCCTGCGTGCGGCTCGCATGTCACCTACCCAGGCGCTTTGGAGCATGTGAGGCCCACACGTCATGGACGATCGGACAGGCAACCTGCGACGACCTCGGGTCGAAAACCGACCGTCCAGGGAGCGGGCAGATCCGGTCGCAGGTGCATTAGTCGCTGGTGAACCTCCTACCGCCCTCGGCACACAAATCAGCACCTGTGAACGCTGGCGGAATGAGAGCCGTTCACACTGGTACCGCTGTCGTCCGTGCTCGCTGCATCGCGTACGGTAGGCCAACGACCTTGCAGCCAAGGTTCTTTAGTCGGGTAGGTGATGGTGTGGCGCGTACGTTGGATGACTACCTTCACGACTCGAAGCGGGCGAACAACCTAGAGGTGGTAGGGGCGCGCGCCGTCTTCGACCGGGCGATCGAGGCCGTGACCTCGATGGACCAACCGAGTTCCCAAGAACCGACCGACCAATCAGATCCGACCCGCTAGTTCGCGAGCCCGGCTGCGGACTTCCTCCAGTGTCGGCCGCGGTGCCCGTGGGTAGCAGACGGCAGCCATCATCCGTTCGTAAGGCGGTCGCAGCCGGCTCGCGAGGCCTTCGTCTGTGAACGCAACACTGTGGGCGAAGCCCCCGTCCGGAACGCCGGCTTCCGCTGAAAACCAACGCCTCGAAATCTGAAGGCAGTCCGCGATCACGGCTTCGTGGTTGTCCGCTTCCTGAAGCCAACCCAGCGCTGGAGAACGCTCCTCGTCCCAAAGGAAGTAGAGATCGTAGAAGTGCCTCGCGGCGGTGTCGGGTAGCCGGAGTTCCGGGTTGCGCGCCAGGCGCTGACCCATCGAGTCCACTGCGAAGAGCTTCTCGACCATCGTGCGCGCGGGATGCAACACGTCGATCTCGAACGCCGCCAGGTCGTCGTATACGGCGTCCTTGCCAAGCGCCAGTGCCATGAGCGGCTCTATGGTCCGGCGCTCGCTTGGACGCGGGCCGCCGCGCACTCCGGGTTCGACGACGATCTGGCGACGCATCCCGGGCGCCTTGGGCGTATTCGGCAACTCCGGGTAGGGAAAGAGCATCCGGCGGGCGAAACCCCTCAGTCCGATCATCAATCGTTGCGACACTTCCGCAGACCCCGCCAACGACCGCAGCGAGCTCGTCGAGCAGCTCCTCGGTGGCTGGCCCTTCGTCGCTCACCAGCAGCAGGTCGATGTCCTCGGAGAATCTCTCCACCAGCTGATAGGCCTTCGAAAGACTTGTGCCTCCTTTGAAGAGGAACTGACCGTCGAAACGCTCTGCCAACACGCGGAGCGTCGCCGTGACCCAGTAGTCCTTCTCGACCTGTCGTTCGGCTATGCCAAGCCGAGCAGCCGCCTCGAGGACAGCGTCCCGGAAGTCTGGTGAACTGCGAAGCGCTGTCACGAAGCGGGGGTCAGCTGGTGGGTGAATCGCGCGCCGGAACGCGGCCCCGGAATCTTGGCGGCAACCACGTCATAGCCAGCCGCAACCAGCAGATCCTTGAGACGGTGACGGACTGCGGCCGGCTCGTCTTGAGCCGCGCGAGCGACTCTGTCAAGCCGAACGGACCCGGACCGGATCAGCTCGACGAGCTGATGACGTGCCGTTGCATCGTCGACCTCGATGACCTGGTCCCAGTCGCCGAGTACTTCTAGCAGGGCGACTTCAGTCGGACCGAGCCCGGCCGTGGCGCGACCTGGTCGGCCCGATCGATCGACAAAATGAACAGAGCCCATGGACCGCGGAGCTCGGTGCGGCACGGCGATGATGTCGAGAGCAGGCACTTGGCTTGTGAGGCCTAGGTCGTTGGCCGCACTGAGACCAGCTGGGCCGACTCCTCGAGTGCCGACGACGGCTGCCACGGTGTCAGCCGTCGATGGACGCGACATGCCGAAAGCGGTGGCTCGCCCGCGCCAGTACAGACCGCGGCGCACCTTTCGCAACTCCCCTTGGGCCGCGAGGTGCGAAAGCGCTCGATCGATCTGGAGTGGATCCGCGAGGGCGTCAAAGTCGCGCGGCGACCAGAAGCGGGCATCGCCGCCTCGCCGTATCTTGGCCCGCACACTGGCGGCCACGGAGTCTGATTGCTTCTCCCTTGATGCCATCGGACACACAGCATATCGATCTTGCGAACAATGCGTTACGCGTAGTTCCCAAGCTCATCCCGCGGCCATCCCGCGGACGCCGCCGTTCATAGCCGTTCGCTAGCGTGTGGATAACTCGATGACCTGCCCTGCTAGTTCGCTGGAGTCCGCCGAAATCCGCCGCAAACACGTTCGCAACGTGGAAG
>PLDN01000100.1 GCA_003136185.1 Acidimicrobiaceae bacterium
ATCTTCGGACCGGTCGGCCGCGAGCTGCGCGACAAGCGGTTCATGCGGATCGTGTCGCTCGCCCCGGAGGTGATCTGACATGCGAATCAAGAAGGGTGACCGGGTCCAGGTCCTGCAAGGTAAGGACAAGGGCAGGGTCGGCGAGGTCATGAGGGCGATCCCGACTGAGTCGAAGGTGATCGTCGAGGGCGTCAATATCGCTAAGCGCCACCAGAAGGCCACCCGCCGCACTATGCAGGGCGGGATCATCGACAAGGACATGCCGGTTCACGTCTCTTCGGTGGCGATCGTCTGCTCGCAGTGCGGGCCGACGCGGATCGGTTTCCGCCTCGACGATCAGGAGCGCAAGATCCGGGTCTGCAAGAAGTGCGGAGGTGTGTTGTGAGCGCTGTCGCCGAGAAGCCGCGCCTGAAGGCGCGCTACGAGGCCACGATCCGCTCCGAGCTCGGCGAGCACCTTGGACTCCCCAACGTGATGCAGGTCCCGAGCCTCGAGAAGATCGTGATCAACATGGGTGTCGGGCGCGCTACCCAGCAGCAGTCGCTGCTCGAGGGTGCCGTCCGGGATCTGGAGATCATTGCCGGGCAACATCCAATCGTGACGAAGGCCCGGAAGTCCATCGCCGGGTTCAAGCTCCGGGAGGGACAGTCCATCGGCTGCATGGTGACGCTTCGCGGCGATCGCATGTGGGAGTTCCTCGACCGGCTGATCTCCCTCGCGATCCCGCGTATCCGTGACTTCCGAGGGCTCTCGCCCCGGTCGTTCGACGGCCACGGCAACTACACCTTCGGGGTGACAGAGCAACTCATATTCCCCGAGATCGATTACGACAAGGTCGACGCGACCCGTGGTATGGACATCACGATCGTCACGACCGCACGCACCGACGACGAGGGCCGCGCTTTGCTCGTGGCCTTCGGATTCCCGTTCCGACGCGAAGGGCAGTGAGCCGGACATGGCGAAAAAGGCACTCATCGAAAAGCAGCAGCGCACGCCGAAGTTCAAGGTACGGGCGTACACCCGGTGCCGTAGGTGCGGGCGACCGCACTCGGTCTTCAGGAAGTTCGGCCTGTGCAGGATCTGCCTGCGCGAGTTGGCCCACGCCGGCGAATTGCCCGGTGTGACCAAGGCGAGCTGGTGAGAGGAGGCATACAGATATGACGATGACCGACCCGATCGCCGACATGCTCACGCGCATGCGCAACGCCAATGTTGCGATGCATGACAGCGTCCGTATGCCGAGCTCGAAATTGAAGGAGTCCCTCGCCGCCATCTTGGAGCGAGAGGGCTACATCGCGGGTTTTGCCACGACCGACGACCCCGGCCGCCCAGGCAAGGTGCTCGAGATCCAGCTCAAGTACACGACCGAGCGCGACCGAGTCATCGGCGGGCTGAAGCGCGTGTCCAAGCCAGGACTCCGTATCTACGCACGGGCGGACAAGCTCCCCCGAGTGCTCGGCGGCCTCGGCGTCGCAGTGCTCTCGACGAGCCAGGGCCTGATGACCGACCGCGAAGCGCGACAGCGCAAGGTCGGCGGGGAGATCTTGTGCTTTGTCTGGTGAGCTCATGACATCCCTCGTTGCGAAGGAGGCCTGCTGATGTCCCGCGTCGGCAAATCGCCCATCGCGCTGCCGAGCGGGGTCGAGGTCCACGTGACCGACGGCCGCGTAACTGTGAAGGGGCCCCAAGGCACCCTCGAGCGCGAGATTCCCGGCGACATCACGCTCCGACAGGAGGACTCGACGCTTCTCGTCGAGCGTCCCGACGACGAGCGGCGCAACCGTGCCCTGCACGGCCTCACGCGCTCGCTCGTCGCGAACATGGTCACTGGCGTCACCGCCGGGTATTCGAAAGACCTCGAGATCGTCGGCGTCGGCTACAGGTGCACGCCGAAGGGCCCTGAGCAGATCGAGCTCGCCCTCGGTTTCAGCCATCCGGTGATCGTGAACGCGCCGGAGGGCATCTCGTTCGAAGTGCCGGTCCCGACCCGTATCACGGTGAAGGGCATCGACAAGGAGAAGGTCGGCCAGGTTGCCGCCGACATCCGCAAGATCCGCAAGCCTGAGCCTTACAAGGGCAAGGGCGTGCGATACGCGGGTGAGGTCGTGCAACGCAAGGCCGGGAAGGCTGCGAAGTAGTCATGGGCGCGAAGCTACGCACACACGAGCTGAAGGAACGGCGACACCGCCGGGTGAGGGGCAAGATCGCCGGCACTGCCGAGCGGCCCCGTCTCGCGGTCTTCCGATCCAACCGTCACATCGTCGCCCAGGTGATCGACGACCGTCAGGGTCGTACCCTGGCTGCCGCGTCCACTGTCGAGGCCGAGCTACGCAGCTCAGGCACGGGCAACTCCGAGGCGGCGGCCAAGGTCGGGCGCCTCATCGCCGAGCGCGCCCAGGCGGCCGGGGTCACCAAGGTCGTGTTCGATCGGGGAGGGTCCCGATACCACGGACGTGTCGCGGCGCTTGCCGAAGCGGCGCGCGAAGCCGGATTGGAGCTGTAAGTGCCCGAGTCTCAGTATGAAGAGCGGACCATAAAGGTCAACCGGGTCGCGAAGGTTGTGAAGGGCGGACGACGTTTCTCCTTTACTGCCCTCATGGTGATCGGTGATGGCAACGGGCGCGTCGGCCTCGGATACGGCAAGGCCAAAGAGGCCGGGCTCGCTGTCCAAAAAGGCATCGACGAGGCCAAGAAGAACATGTTCGACGTCCCGCTCGCCGGGACGACCATCACGCACCCGATCATCGGCCACGCCGGTGCTGGCCGGATCCTGCTGAAGCCCGCTGCCCCTGGCACCGGGGTCATCGCCGGCGGGGCGGCCCGGCAGATCCTCGAGATGGCCGGCATCCACGACGTCGTGGCGAAGTCGCTCGGCACATCGAACGCGATCAACGTCGCGCATGCCACGATCCACGGTCTGAAGAGCCTTCGCCGGCCTGACGAGGTCGCCCGCCTCCGAGGCAAGTCGCCCGACGAGGTCGCACCTGCCGGGATGCTGCGTGCCTACGAAGAGCGCCGCCGGCTCGGCCGGGCGACCTCGCAGATGGACGCGAGCTGAGATGGCTCGCGCCCCGAAGTCAACGGAAGGTCCGATGATCGTCGTGACCCAGGTGAAGTCCGGAATCGGCACGAAACCGAAGCACCGCGGCACCCTCCGCGCGCTCGGTCTCGGCCGGATCGGTAAGTCGAACGTGCTGCCTGACCGCCCTGAGATCCGTGGGATGATCGCCCGCGTGCCTCACCTCGTGACGGTCGATAATGCTGGCGGTCAGCCTGAGGAAGGAAGCGCTCGATGAAGGTCCACGATCTAGTACCGGCACCCGGCTCACACCGCTCCAAGCGGCGGGTGGCGCGCGGCACTGCCGGCAAGGGCGGCAAGACCGCAGGCCGTGGCACGAAGGGTCAGAAGGCACGTGGCCAGGTCCGCCTCGGCTTCGAAGGTGGCCAGTTGCCACTCACCCAGCGGATCCCGAAGCTGCGCGGCTTCGCGAACCCCTTCCGGATCGAATACAACGTCGTCAACCTGAACGTGCTCGAGGCGCTCGAGGCGCTCGAGGTCACTCCCGAAAGCTTGAAGGCGTCAGGGATCGTCCATCACAAGGGCTTTGTAAAGGTGCTAGGCGACGGCGAGCTGACCCGCAAGGTCAACGTCTCGGCGCACGCCTTCTCGCGCTCTGCCGTGGCCGCCATCGAGGCTGCAGGCGGCACGACCACGGTTGTTGCCAAGCCCTTCGGCGATCGCCGGCCACCTGCCCAAGGCAACGCCCTCGCCAACCGCTAGGGTACGAGCGCCCCTGAGCTGGCACCCAGGGCTGTAACCGGGGGCCGAGGCCTGCAAGGAGAGAAATGCTCGCCAGTTTTCGCAACATGTTCCGGGTGGCGGACCTTCGCAACAAGGTCTTGTTCACCCTGCTCGTGATTGCGATCTACCAGGTCGGTACGAACGTGCCGCTCCCGGGGATCGATTTCGCAAAGATCGAGTCGATCACGGCTGGTCAGAAGAGCAACGGTGTCCTCGGATACCTCAGCCTGTTCGCCGGGACAGGGCTGTCGAAGGCGGCCGTCCTTGGCCTCGGGATCATGCCGTACATCACGGCGTCGATCATCGTCCAGCTCCTCTCCGGCGTCATTCCGAAATTCGAGCAGTGGCGGGACCAGGGCGCGGTCGGGCAGAAGAAGCTGACTCAGGCGACCCGTTACCTGACGGTCGGCCTTGCGCTGATGCAGTCCTCGGGAATCGTCTTCTTGTACCACTCGGGCCGGCTGTTCTCGAACCTGACCCCAGCCCAGGCCGACCTGATCCCTAACTTCTCGGCCGGCCACGTGGTGTTCATGATCCTCGTGCTGACAGCCGGAACCGCCTTCGTCATGTGGCTCGGTGAGCTCATCACCCAGCGCGGGATCGGTAACGGCATGTCGCTCATGATCTTCTCGAACGTCATCAGTGCCATCCCGATCTATGGCCAGTTCATCAAGCTCGACCGGGGATGGCTCGGCGTGGGCATTGTGCTCATCGTGTGCCTGCTGCTCCTCACAGCGATCGTCTTCATGGAACAGGGTCAACGCCGCATTCCTGTCACGTTCGCCAAGCGAGTGCAGGGCCGGCGAATGTACGGCGGCCAGAGCACGTACATCCCCCTCAAGGTGAACCAGGCCGGCGTCATCCCGATCATCTTCGCCAGCTCTCTCCTCTATATCCCCGTGTTGCTCTCGAACGTCGTCCCGTGGAACACGTACCACAACTGGGTGAACAACAACCTGCTCAACCCGACTGACGGCGTCTACCTCATCATCTACGGCGTGTTCATCGTGCTCTTCACGTTCTTCTACGTGCACGTGACGTTCGACCCCTACCAGCAGGCCGACCAGATCCGGAAGCAGGGTGGCTACATCCCCGGGTTCCGTCCTGGGCCGCCGACCGAGCGCTACCTGTCCCGCATCCTCAACAGGCTGACTTTGCCCGGCAGCCTGTTCCTGGCCACCGTCGCCCTCATCCCGTCAATACTTCTCCGCAGCTGGCACGTGAGCAACATCCCGTTCTTTGGCACAACCCTGCTCATTGCCGTCGGAGTCGCCCTCGAGACGATGAAGCAGATCGACAGCCAGCTCATGATGCGCAATTACCAGGGCTTCCTCCAGTAAGTGGTACCGGGCGGACGCCTTGTCGTCCTAGGAAAGCAGGGGGCGGGCAAAGGGACGCAGTGTGTGCGGTTGTCGCACCACTATGTGATCCCTCACATTTCCACGGGTGACATGTTGCGGTCTGCGGTCAAAGCCGGCACTGGCCTCGGTCTCGAAGCTCGCACTTTCATGGACGCGGGCGAGCTCATCCCTGACGAGATCGTCCTCAAGATGGTCGGTGAGCGGCTCGACCAGGACGACACGCGGACCAGGGGTTTTGTGCTCGATGGTTTCCCGCGGACCGTTGCTCAGGCAAAGGGCCTCGACGAGCTGCTCCATCCTGCCGAGCTCGACCTCGCCGTAGACGTCGAGGTTCCGACAGAGCTCGTCCTGACGCGCCTCGCAAGCCGGCGCACCTGTGAGGACTGCGGGACCATCTACTCGACTGCGCTGCCGCCGAGCGTCCCCTGGATCTGCGACCTCTGTGGCGGTGAGGTGGTCCAGCGTGAAGACGACACCGAGGACGCGATCCGCCGTCGCCTTGTCCTCTATGAGACCGAGACGGCGCCACTCATCGCCTGGTACCAGAGCGTCGACAGGCTCGTGCAGATCTCCGGTGTCGGCGGTCCCGACGAGGTTTTCGAGACCATCGTCGACGAGATCGAGTCGCGGCGCAACACTGGAAGTTTCGGACCGCCGATCGGTCTCGACGGCTACCACACCCACCGGATTGGCCAGGCAGACGAGGCGTATGTCTCGTCGTCTTCGGGCACCGACGTGTCGTCGTCTTCGGCGGCCGGAGAGACGGACGCCTCTTCCGACGCCATGTCCGCCTCCGAGACGGCCGCTTCTCCCGACGGACCGCCGCCCGACGCCGCCGAGCCCGCCACGGAGGGAGAGCGAGCCGAGATGCCTCCCGCGCAAGAATCAGCGACCGAGAGGGGAGCGGAGGACTCGGATGTGGACGAGGGATCAGTCTCTCCGGACGCCGAGGACACAGCCGAGCCGGACTCTCCTGAAAGACGAGACACATGAGACGTACCCCTGCTGAACTGGACAAGATGCGCAAAGCGGGGCGGGTCGTCGCCGAGATACTCGAGCGCACCCGTGCAGCGATCAAGCCGGGCGTCACGACGCTCGACCTCGACCTCGTCTCCCGCGAGGTAATCGAGCGCCGAGGCGCCCGATCGAACTTCCTCAACTACCACGGGTTCCCGGCCACGATCTGCACCTCGCCGAACGACATGATCGTGCACGGGATCCCGGGGTCCTACGTGCTGCAAGAGGGCGACATCATCTCGATCGACTGCGGGGCCATCATCGAGGGCTACCACGGTGATGCCGCCTACACCGCCCCCGTCGGGACCGTGAGCGACGCCGCCACCCGCCTGATGGAAGTGACCCGGCAGAGCCTGTGGTCGTCGATCGACCAGCTGCACGAGGGAAACCGGCTGCACGAGGTGGGCCGAGCCGTTCAGCTGGTGGCCGAGAAGGCTGGCTTCTCAGTAGTGCGCAACTACGTCGGCCACGGGATAGGCACAGCGATGCACGAGCAGCCGAGCGTCCCCAACTACTGGCCCGGCACACCTGGGCCTAAGCTCAAGGTCGGGAACGTCTTCGCAGTCGAGCCGATGGTGAACATCGGGAGCCCGGACACCGTCGAGCTGGCGGACGGCTGGAGCGTCGTCACGAGGGACGGGTCGCTGTCGGCGCACTTCGAGCACACGATCGCGGTGACCGAGGAGGGACCGGAGGTCTTCACGAGGGCCGACGTGTAGCCTGCCAGTCAGGAGCCACACCATCCTGCACGCGGGCGCCGGAGGTGGATATGCTTACCCGGCTGCGGGCCTCCCGGCCGGCGGCTATGCTGTTCTGCGCCGGTGCGGCCTTCGCGGCCCACGCTCCGGTGCCAGGCGAACAGCCCATGAAATTGATGGGGGCTGTTCGCGCGATGGCGACAGTTACAAGAGATCTACGAGGAGGATCACCTGCCTAAGCCCAAGGAGGATGCGATCGTGCTGGAAGGCACGGTCGTCGAGCCGCTACCGAACGCCATGTTCCGTGTGGAGCTGGAGAACGGTCACAAAGTGCTCGCCCACAGCTCAGGCAAGATGCGGATGCACCGAATCCGCATTCTCCCCGGTGACAAGGTTCAGGTGGAGATCACGCCCTACGACTTGAGTCGAGGCCGTATCACCTACCGCTACAAGTGAGCGTCGAGAACGAGCAAGGGACGAAAGCGTGAAGGTTCGGCCGAGCGTGAAAACTATGTGTGAGAAGTGCAAGGTGATCAGGCGCCACGGAGTGGTCATGGTGATCTGCGAAAACCCGCGCCACAAGCAGCGGCAGGGCTGATCGATGGCTCGCATATCAGGCGTCGACATCCCCCGCGAGAAGCGGCTCGAGATCTCTCTCACCTACATCTACGGCATCGGTCGCACGAGGGCTCAGCAGATCTGCCAGGCCACCTCGATCGACCTGTCGACGAGAGTCCGCGACCTGACCGACGAAGAGGTCGCCAAGCTACGCACCTACATCGACGCCAACTTGAAGGTCGAAGGAGACCTCCGACGGGACGTCGCACAAGACATCAAGCGCAAGATGGAGATCGGTTGCTACCAGGGGATCCGCCACCGTCGTGGCCTCCCGGTGCACGGTCAGCGCACGCACACCAACGCGAGGACCCGCAAGGGACCGAAGAAGACGGTGGCCGGTAAGAAGAAGGTGCGCAAGCACTGATGGCCGCAATCACCACGAACAGGAGCAGTGAGCGCTGATGGCCAAGACCACGAGGCCCGGCGGTCGCAGGCCGCGCAAGCGGGAGCGCAAGAACGTCACCTACGGGGTGGCGCACATCAAGAGCTCGTTCAACAACACGATCGTCTCGATCACCGACCAAGAGGGCAACGTCATCGCATGGGCCTCCGCCGGCAACGTCGGATTCAAGGGCTCCCGCAAGTCCACCCCCTTCGCCGCCCAGATGGCCGCCGAGCAGTGTGCTCGCCGGGCGATGGAGCACGGCGTACGGCGAGTCGACGTTCTCGTGCGCGGTCCCGGCTCGGGCCGTGAGACAGCCATCAGGTCGCTGTCGAGCGCCGGCATAGAAGTCACCGGCATCAAAGACGTCACCCCTATCCCGCACAACGGCTGCCGCCCCAAGAAGCGGCGCCGAGTTTGATGCACACCGAGGAGATCTGAACCATGGCCCGCTACACCGGTCCGGTGTGCCGTCTTTGCCGGCGAGAGAAGACCAAGCTCTACTTAAAGGGCGCCAAGTGCGACACGATGCGCTGCCCGATCGAGCGGCGGCCGACGCCTCCGGGTGATCACGGTCGCGACCGTCTTCGGCAGGGATCTGAGTACAACACCCAACTCCGCGAGAAACAGAAGACTCGCCGCATCTACGGCGTTCTCGAGACGCAGTTCGTCAACCTCTACGACGAGGCGAACCGCCAGCAGGGCATCACCGGCGAGAACCTTCTCCGCATGCTCGAGCTCCGCGTCGACAACATCGCGTTCCGCGCCGGATGGGGGGCGAGCCGCAACCAGGCTCGCCAGTTCGTCCGGCACGGCCACGTCAAGGTGAACGGCAAGCGCGTGACCATCCCTAGCTACCGGGTCCGCCAGGCAGACGTGATCGAACTGTCGCCGAAGGCGCAGGACTTCATCGTCATCCGCCACAACCAGGACACGCTCGATCGCAGGCCGCCCGCCTGGCTCGAGACGTTCGACAATGGGCACTCCGTGCGGGTGCTGGCCGCACCCGTGCGCGAGCAGATCGACACCCAGGTCCGAGAGCAGCTCGTCGTCGAGCTGTACTCGAAGTAGCCCTTTCCTCTACCGCTCACAAGGAGCCCAGTACCGACATGCTCATCATCCAGCGCCCGACTGTCGAGGCCATCGACGACCCGGATCAACTGCGGCAGCGTTTCGCCATTGGTCCGCTCGACCCGGGCTTCGGCCACACCCTCGGCGCCTCACTGCGCCGCACGCTGCTCTCGTCCATCCCGGGCGCAGCAGTCACCCAGGTCCGCTTCGACGAGGCGCTCCACGAGTTCACGTTCCTGCCCGGTGTCAAAGAGGACGTCAGCGACCTCATCTTGAACCTGAAGGACCTCGTGCTGCGCTCGGAGTCCGACGAGCCCGTCACGATGCGGATCGACGTGAAGGGCCCGGCAGACGTGACCGGTGCCGACCTCCAGGCGACCTCCGACATCGAGGTGCTCAACCCCGAGCTGCGGATCGCCACCGTCAACGCGAAGGGTCGTCTTGCACTCGACGTAACAGTCGAGAGGGGCAAGGGCTACGCCCCTGCGGAGCGCAAGCAGGCCTCCTCCACGATCGGCGTCATCCCTGTCGACGCCATCTACTCGCCGGTCCGCCGTGTCGCCTTCGAGGTCGAGCCCACTCGGGTGGAAGTCTCCACCGACTATGACCGCCTCGTGCTCGACATCGAGACCGACGGTTCCATCTCGCCCCGCGAGGCGCTCGCTTCAGCTGGCCAGACGCTGCGCGGCTTGCTCTCGCTCGTTGCCGAGCTGGCCGAAGAGGGTCACGGGCTCGAGCTCGGAGAGGCCGGCACCACGACGAGCGGCTCGCCCGACCTTGACCTTCCGATCGAGGACCTCGACCTGTCCGAGCGGCCGCGCAACTGCTTGAAGCGTGCCCAGATCAACACCGTCGGCGAGCTGATCCAGCGCACGCCGGACGAGTTGCTCGCAATAACGAACTTCGGCCAGAAGTCCCTCGACGAGGTGCTCGTGCGCCTCGACGAGCGCGGGCTCGCGCTGCGTGAGGGAAGTGGCGGCATCTGATGCCAGGGACACCGAAGAAGGGTCGCCGCTTCGGAGGCAGCGCGGCGCACCAAAAGGCGATGATGGGCAACCTCGTCGCCTCGCTCGTTGCTGCCTACCCGCAGCCCATCGAGACGACCGAGGCGAAGGCGAAGGCTCTCCGTCCGATCGCAGAGAAGATGATCACGAAGGCAGTCAAAGGCGGGGTCCACAACCAGCGCCAAGTCGTTGCTTTCATCCGTGACAAGGATATGGCGCACAAGCTGTTCTCCGAGATCGGTCCTTCGTACACGGACCGTCACGGTGGCTACTTGCGCATCTTGAAACTCGGCCCGCGCTACGGGGACAAGGCCCCCATGGCCAAGGTCGAGTTCGTGTGACCGTTTGAACGAGCGGCTCTTCCAGCCAGGCAACGCCGAGGCGACGCCGGAGCCGGAGATCACTCCAACCGATGCGACCGAAGCGGCCCCAACCGGGCCGCTTCGTCGCGTCATGCTGCTCGTCGCCTATGACGGGTCTGCATTTCACGGCTTCGCGTCACAGCCCCAGGCAGGTGTCGAGACGGTAGGGGGGTCACTTGTCCGGGCGCTGTCGGGGATGGTCAAGACACCTGTCGCTGTCACCTGTGCCGGGCGGACGGACGCCGGCGTACACGCTGCGGGCCAGGTGGTCCATGCAGACCTCCCGGCTGACGTCGTGCACCGTTGGCTGGCGGCCGAGCCAGCGTCCGGATTACCCGAGCTGCCACGCCTGGCGAAGTCGCTCACGAGTCAGCTCGGTCCCGCTCTCGTCGTCGTCCGCGCTCGGCTCGCTCCAGCCGGCTTCGACGCCCGCCGATCGGCCCTCGCGCGACGGTACCGCTACGTGTTCCTGCGCACGCCGTCGCCCGACCCGCTTCAGCGCCTCACAACGTGGCACGTACCGGGCGAGCTCGACCTGCCGGCGATGCGGATCGCGGCCGATGCCTTGCTCGGCCAGCACGACTTCGCGGCGTTCTGCCGGCGGCCTGCTGGACGCGAGGGGCCGCTCACGCGTCGGGTGACCGACGTGAGTTGGGCGCGGGGAGGGTGTGGGAGGTTGTTGAGTTTCGATATCGAGGCGAACGCCTTCTGCCATCGGATGGTGCGATCGATCGTCGGGAACCTTGTCGAGGTCGGTCGAGGGCGCGAGAGCGCGGCGGACATGTTCGACATCCTCCGCACCGGGGACCGGGCACGAGGTGGGCGGCTGGCACCTCCCGACGGGCTGTGCCTGGTGCTGGTGCGTTACCCCGAGGAGCTCGTCGAGGGCGGAGTCCTCCGGTCTGTAGCGCGCAGTTGACAGCGGGCTTAGCCTGCACTCGATGACCGATCGAGAGTCGCCTCCATTCCGCGCCGACCACGTCGGGAGCCTGCTGCGGCCTCCCGAGCTCCTCGAGGCGCGCGCACGCTTTGCCCAAGGCACGATCTCCGCGGAGGAGCTCGCCTCGGCGGAGGACGACGCGATCGCTCAGGCCGTGAGAATGCAAGAGGAGATCGGGCTCCGTTCGGCGACCGACGGGGAGTTCCGGCGCGCGTCGTGGCACATGGACTTCATCTACCAGCTCGGCGGGGTCACCAAATCCGACGAGCACCTCGAGGTCCACTTCAAGAACGCGGAGGGGACGATCTCGTTCACGCCGGCGGCGCTAAAGGTGAGCAGCAAGATCGAACTGGCGGACACCATCTTCGGAGGCGCCTTCGAGTACCTGCGGTCGAAGGTGACCACGGCTGTCCCGAAGCTGACGATCCCGTCACCGAGCATGGTCCACTACCGCGGGGGCAGAGCGGCCATCGACGAGACCGTCTATCCCGACATGGACGCTTTCTGGGCGGACCTCTCCGCCGCCTACGCGGAGGAGGTCAGAAGGCTCGGCGAGCTCGGGTGCACCTCCCTGCAACTCGACGACACGAGCCTCGCTTACCTCAATGACCCGTCCCAACGGGAGCTAGTCGAGTCCATGGGTGGCGACGCGGAGCACCAGCACCTGCGTTACATCCGCCAGATCAACGCCGCGCTCGCAGGGCGCCCAGCCGGAATGTCCATCACGACGCACTCGTGCCGGGGGAACTTCCAGTCGTACTGGGTGGCCGAAGGCGGTTACGACTTCGTTGCCGAGGCCCTGTTCAGCGAACTCGAAGTGGATGGTTACTTCCTCGAGTTCGACGACGAGCGCTCAGGTGGGTTCGCGCCGCTGCGTTACTTACCTAAGGGAAAGATGGTCGTCCTCGGCCTCGTCACGACGAAGAGCCCAGAGCTCGAGAGCAAAGACGTCTTGAAGCGTCGGATCGACGAGGCGAGCAAGTTCGTGCCGCTCGAGCAGCTTTGTCTGTCGCCGCAGTGTGGTTTCTCCTCGACCGTGGAGGGGAACAAGCTGAGCTACGACGACGAGGTCGCGAAGCTCCGCCTCGTGGTCGAGGTTGCCGAGGAGGTATGGGGCTGATCCGCTCGCTCGACGAGGTCTCCCAGGCGGTACTTCGATCATTGAACGAGACCTGCAGCGGAGGCGGCTACGGTCTTGCCGCCATGAGTATCGGCGTCGGCCAAGGCGTCGCGGTGGCACTGGAGGCTTGATGACCCTCGACCCGCCCTACCTCTACCCCGACTACCGTTCGACGCTCACAAGGGCGCCTTCGAAGCCGTTGCTCACGCTCCCAGCTGGGGCAACCGAGCTGAGCGGACCGGTATTCGGAGAGCGTCACGTCGGTGCCGCCGCGGCAGACCTCACCCGCCAGGGCGACGGCGAGCCGATCGGGGAGCGGATCGTGGTGCACGGCCGGGTGCTCGACGCCGCCGGGCGTCCCCTGGCGGGTCAGCTGGTCGAGATCTGGCAGGCAAATGCCGCCGGTCGCTATGCCCATGATGTCGACCGCCACCCGGCGCCGCTCGACCCTAACTTCGCGGGCGCAGGAAGGTGCCTCACAGATGGCGACGGGATCTACCGGTTCGTGACCATCAAACCGGGGGAGTACCCGTGGCGCAATCATCCCAACGCGTGGCGACCGGCGCACATCCACTTCTCGTTGTTCGGTCGATCCTTCATGAGTCGCCTCGTGACCCAGATGTACTTCCCGGGTGATCCTCTCCTTGCCTTCGATCCGATGTACCAGTCGATACGCGATCGGAAGGCCGCCGAAGCCTTGGTCGCTACTTTCGAGCTTGCGTCTACGGTCGAAGAGTGGGCGCTCGGGTACCGTTTCGACATTGTGGTCGCCGGCCGTTACGACACACCGACGGAGGAATCATGACGACGACCGAGGCGCAGGAGGAGGACTTGCTCGGTCTCGTCGCGACACCGTCACAGACTGCGGGTCCGTATCTCAGCATCGGCACCCAGTGGAACGCGAACGGCCGCGCTGTCCCGGAGGGCACCCCGGGGGAGATCCGATTGAGCGGTTCTGTCACCGATGGAGCCGGCGTCGCGGTTACCGACGCCCTCCTCGAGTTCTGGCAGGCCGGCCCCGACGTCGGGTTCGGCGCGGGCTCTGGGCCCCCTGGCCGGGGCGTACAGGCAGCGAGATGGACTGGATGGACTGCTTGGACTGGCTTCACGAGAGCTCTCACTAATGCCGACGGGCGGTACTCGATGTGGACGGTCAAGCCCGGCGCCACCGCGCTGGGCGACGCCGCAGTCTCGTCGGAGATGGAGGCTCCCCATATCAACGTCTCGATATTCGCCCGCGGCCTGCTGCAACGTCTCGTTACGAGGATCTACTTCGGCGACGAGGCCGAACGCAATGGCGCCGATCCCGTCCTGAGAGGCGTCGCCGACGCCAACGAGCGGGCACGTCTTGTCGCCACGTGGATCGATGGCGGATACCGCTTCGACATCCGGCTGCAGGGCGAAGAGGAGACACCTTTCTTTGTCCCCTGACCCAGTGCCTCGAGGCGGGCTCTTCACGTCGATCTTCACCACCGACGCGGTCGCCGCGACCACCTCCGATCAAGCCTGGTTGCAGGCCATGCTCGACGTCGAGGCGGCTCTTGCGCGAGCTGAGGCGGGCTGTGGCTTGATGTCCTCCTCGCTCGCCGACGAGATCACGGCGAGCTGTCAGGCCGACAACTTCGACGCTGACGCCATCGGGCGAGCCGGGCGGCTCGGCGGCAATCCCGTCATACCGCTCGTCGCAGAGCTTCGCCAGCTTGTCGGGCCGATCGCAGCCCCTCACGTGCATGCGGGCACGACGAGCCAGGACGTGCTCGACACGGCCATGATGCTCGTCGCCCGCCGCACGATTGCCGTGAGCCTCGACGACCTCAGTCGCGCAATCGACGCGAGCGCGGCTCTTGCACGGACGCATCGGGACACGGTCGAGGTTGCGCGGACCTTGATGCAGCAGGCGCTCCCTTCTACTTTCGGCTTGCGGGCGGCCGGATGGCTGAACGCGCTGCTCGACTCCTACGAGCTGCTCTCGCGGGTCGACGAGGTCACGCTTGCCCTTCAATTCGGCGGGGCGGCAGGGACGCTCGCCTCTCTCGGCGACCTGGGGCTAGCAGTTCGCGACGCGCTCGCAGGCGAGCTCTCCCTCGTGGCCCCGCCGTTGCCGTGGCACGCCGACCGGCTGCGGGTGGTCGATCTCGGGACGGCGCTGGCGATGGTTGCAGGCGCGAGCGGCAAGATCGCCCGCGACGTGGTCCTGTTGGCCCAGACCGAGATCGCGGAGGTGTCCGAGCCCGCGGCCGACGGGCGGGGGGCGTCGTCGACGCTCCCCCAGAAGCGCAACCCGGTTCTCGCCGTCACCCTCCTTGCCTCCTCACGCCGGGCGGCTTTGCTCGCCGGTGTTCTGCTGACCTCAATGGACCACGAGCTCGACCGCTCGACTGGGGGCTGGCAATCCGAATGGCTGACCATGACCGAGCTGCTGCGCGCGGCGGGCGGATGTATCGGGCTGCTAGGTGAGATCCTCTGCGGCCTCGAGGTGGACTCTGCTCGCATGGCCGCCAATCTGGCTGGACCCGGCGCCCTCGTGATGGCCGAGCGGGTCAAGACCGAGCTCGCCGAGCTCGTCAGCGCCTCCGAAGCGGACCTGATCGTCGGTCGCGCGGTCCGGGCGGCGACTGATGGAGGGCGGTCGTTCCGCGACGAGCTGATGGAGGCCTGCGGCTCATCGGGCGAGCTGTCGGCTCACGGGCTCGATCTCGAGTCCCGCCTCGATGCTTGGCTGGATCCCTCCGGCTACCTCGGGTCGGCCGGACTATTCGTCGACCGGGTTCTCGAACGTCACCGGGCGTTCGTGCGTGGCAACGGTGCGGGCGAGGAGGTGGACGCGTGACGGTGCCGGCGGAGCCTGGGGGCGAGCGCGGCGCTGAGCGCGGCCGCGTGCCGACGCGCTTCGGGCACCTCGCGTGTCGGGAAGACGGCCTGCCCGATGCCCCGGTGCTGCTGCTCTCGAACTCGCTCGGCACCTCCCTCGAGATGTGGGAGCCGCAGGTAGTGCCGCTTGCAAGGCATTTCCGTGTGGTGCGCTACGACCAGCGGGGCCACGGCGAGTCCTCCGCCCCGCCGGGCCCCTATTCGATCGAGGATCTCGGTGGCGACGTGATCGAGCTCCTCGACGGACTCGGTCACGAGAAGGTGAGCTATGCCGGCGTGTCTCTCGGAGGCATGGTCGGCATCTGGCTCGCCATCAACGCGCCCGACCGCATCGACCGCTTGGTGATCGCGTCGTCTGCCCCCTACCTCGGCCCGCCGGAGGCGTGGCACGACCGAGCAGAGACAGTCCGGGCTGCCGGTACCTCTTCACTCACCGAGGCGATCTTCGCGAGGTGGTTCACCCCTTCTTTTCACGAGGCGCATCCTGAGGTTCTCGGATTGTTCTCTTCGATGCTCTCGGCGGCTTCCGACGAGGGCTACTCAGCCTGTTGCGAGGCGATTGCAGCGATGGACCAGCGCGATTCGATCCATTCGATCACGGCGCCGACGCTCGTGATCGCCGGGGCGGACGACCTCACAACGACGCCGGCGCTCGCCCTCGAGATGCAGCAGGCGATCGAAGGCTCGTCGCTCGTGGTGCTCCCGCGGTGCGCGCATATCGCGAACGTCGAGCGAGCCGGAGAGTTCACCGAGGCGATGCTGGTGCACCTGGCCGGAACGGCGTTCGACCGTGGACTCGCCGTGCGCCGAACCGTGCTCGGAGCGAGCTATGTCGACCAGGCGCTCGCGCGGGCGGCTGGTACAGGCAGTGCCGCTGTCGCAGACTTCCAGCGACTGATAACCGAGTTCGCGTGGGGGAGCGTCTGGAGCCGACCGGGGCTCGACGTCGCGACTAGGCGCCTCGTGACGATCGCGCTCCTCGCGGCGCTAGGGAGGCTCGACGAGCTCGAGCTTCACGCCCGTGCCGCAATGGAGGACCGAAGTGCTGGCGGGCTCGATGCCGAACAAATCCGGGAAGTGGTCCTGCACACCGCGGTTTACGCCGGGGCGCCGGCGGCGAACTCGGCTCTCGGGGTGATAGCGCGTGTGTGCGAGGAGACGGGTCAGTAAGGCTGTCTGGTAGTCAGTTTGAAAGGTCGACAACCTGGCGCACGCTGTCAGCCTCCACTTCATGCACTACAACTTCTGCCGCGTGCACCAGTCACTGACGATCAAGAACGCTGATGGGACGACAACGAAGCGCACTCCCGCGATGGCCGCGGGCATCGCTCGCCACCCGTGGAGCGTGACGCAGCTCGCTCAGCTGCTCGACTGACGTCAGGTCACTCAGCTACCTGTCCTACACTGTCTGCGGTGGTAGCGGTCGTAAAGGGCACGAGGTCTTGCAGATAGCGCCGACTCCGACATACCGTTCTGCCCGTGCGGGTTGCCACCATCAAATGACGGATCCGACGAAGGGGACTCAACGATGAGCTTCACCACCTACCTGTTCCCTAAGCCTGACGCTGCCTACTCCGCGGGGCAGGTTCTCGACCTGTTCGCGACCCCTCAGCAGTACAACCGGAGCGAGACCACCGAGCAGGCCGATATCGACGCGTTCAAGCGTGACTGGGCCGCGATCGGCGAGGATCTTCGCAACGTACTGCTTGAGTTTGCTCAAAACCTCGGGTGACGAACAGCGAACCTCCTGTGCCCGAAAGAGTCGCCAGTGGCTGGTCCGCTGGAGGCAATCGAGGCAGCCTCTCTCGAAAAGCTCGGCAGCATTCAGGAAGGCGTCGCCGGAATCGCCGAAGTGATCGAGCAGATGCCGGACTTCCCGGTGGAGATGCGCCGATTTGTCGAGTTGATGCGCCGTGGCAGCTACTCAGGACCGCTGCCGCCGCCTGAAATCCTCGAAGGCTACAAGGCTGCCTACCCTGACGCGCCAGCAATCATCTTCAACGAGCTGGTTGAGCAGGGGAGCCACCGGCGGGCTATCGAGAGGATGGCGATAAATCGTCAAGAAGGACGAGCGGATAGAGGCCAGATCTTCGCTCTGATCATCGTGGTCCTCGTCCTGGCCGCCTGCGTATACCTCGGGCTGCATCACCAGCCGTGGGTTGCTGGCACTCTGTTCGGTGCGACATTGGCCAGCATTGTCGGCACCTTCGTCTACGGAAGTCGCCGTCAAGTGTTGGACCTGGGCTCGAAGCGCCGGCGACTTGGAACAGGCGATGGGCCAGAGGGAGAATCGGATCAAGCGCCATCTGAGCCTGATTCAAACTGACTGTGAGTATCCACGGAGCAGTTCAGCGGTTCTGCTGGGCTGCGTGTCGGTGACGACGAACGTGGCTCACAAACTGACTGCTACCGCCTGTCTCGCGTTGGTCGCCCGCCGCGACCTGGTCAGGCGTCGCGCTTGACCATCAGCCAGCCACCGAGCACCAACATGGCTGCCGCGTAGCCGGCGAGGATCGCGAGTCCCGTCGATGCGCTGAAGTCGGGAGTGCTGAAAATGTGCGTATTTTGCGCGGACGACAGGATCGTGACCCCGATGTTCGCGGGTAGGTAACGAGTGATGGCGTTCACCATCGAGGTCGGCAGAGCCGGGACCACGAGCGGTAATACCAAGAGAATCCCCGCGAAGGCCGCGATGGCCCCGGCGGTGTGCCGGATGACCGTGGCCATCCCGAGGGCGAGCAGGCCGAGCGCGGTCAGGTAGAGACCACTTTCCAGCACGGCCTGGGTGACGCCGGGCTGAGAGAGGGTCGCGCTGTAGCCAGTCCGCGAAAGCAGCGCCTGGCCGATGAAGAATGCCGAGAATGCCAGCACCTCGCTCACCACTAAGGCGACCACGCCGAACACGACGACTTTGGCGGCTATCACGACCGGGCGTCGGGGCATCCCAGCGAGCGTGGACCGGATCGAGCCCGTGCTGTACTCGGCGCTGATGACGAGGACCCCAAGCACTCCGATCGCGAATTGGCCGAGAAGGAAGCCGACGAGGCTCCGGCGGGTCGGGTCTGGCACGTGGAGCCCATTGTTGGCAGCGGTGGCGTTGGCAAGGACGCAGATCCCGAGTACGAGGAAGACCGTGGCGGCCAAGCTCCAGGCAGTGGACCGCACGGACCAGAACTTCGTCCACTCGGATCTCACCGCCTGGCGAAGACCGGCACGCCCCCCCGGTATCGGGGCCGCAGCAGGGGCGGCGGCGGGCGCCGGAGCGGGCGCTGGCGTCGTCGGGATCGCGGTCACGGCGCAGCTCGATACTCGACGGCTTCGTCGGTCAGTTCCATGAAGGCGTCCTCGAGCGAGGCCACCGGGGTGAGCTCGTGCAGGGCGACATTGAGGGAGGCGGCCAGCTCCCCGATGTCGGCGGCGTTCATGCCAGTGACCGTCATCGACCCGTCCGGCTCGGGGATCACGATTCCACTCGCCGCACGCACCGCGTCCGACAGCGAGCTCGCCGACGGTGTGCGTACCCGAACCGATTGGCGCGAACTGCGGGCCACGAACTCAGTCACAGACATCTCGGCGATCATCCGTCCCTTCCCGATGACCACCAGGTGATCGGCGGTGAGCGACATCTCTGCCATCAGGTGACTCGAAATGAACACGGTGCGGCCGTCGGAGGCGAGGCCCCTGCACAGATTGCGCACCCAGCGAATTCCCTCAGGATCGAGCCCGTTGACGGGTTCGTCGAAAAGGAGCACTCCAGGGTCGCCCAGCAGAGCTGCCGCGATGCCCAAGCGCTGGGTCATACCGAGAGAGAACTTCCCGGCTCGTTTGGTGGCGACCGCGGTCAGGCCGACCAACTCGAGAACCTCGTCGACGCGGCGCCGGGCAATGCCGTTGGACTGAGCGAGGGACCAAAGGTGCGCCCGTGCCGAGCGTCCTGGGTGGATCGAGTTGGCCTCGAGTAGGGAACCAACTTCTCGGAGGGGCCAGGGCAAATCGTGATACTTCCGGCCGCCGACGGTGACGGAACCCGCGTTCGGCAGATCGAGGCCCATGATCAACCGCATGGTGGTCGACTTCCCCGACCCGTTCGGTCCGAGGAAGCCGGTCACGCGGCCGGGCTCAACGTCAAAGGAGAGGCCATCGACGGCCAGCACGTTGCCGAACCTCTTGGTGAGTCCGCGGGCCTCGATCACGATCCGGTCATCATTGCATGCCATTGTCGCCGCTAGACCGCAGGTGAAAGAAGCCGACCCGCCCAATCTCACCGGAGCCAAAGCCCCTCCCGATCCTCGGAAGCCGCTCCTGTTTTTTCACCCTCTTTCGCACGTCCGGCCACCGGGCGTTTGCCGAGGGCCCCCGCGCCCATTATCCTGGTCCGGCAGCGCGAACACGCTTTGGTGTGCGCGCCCCGACACGACACGCCCGGTCGGACCGCGAACGCGGTGGCTAGACCAGGCGAGAGATCTCTACGAAGGACAACTGTGCGTACGTATTCCCCGAAGCCGAGCGACATCGAGCGCGTCTGGTACTTGGTCGACGCTGAGGACCTGGTGCTCGGTCGCCTCTCCACCGAGGTCGCCCGCATCCTCCGCGGGAAGCACCGGCCGATCTTCGCCCCTCACATGGACACCGGCGACCACGTGATCGTCGTGAACGCAGCCAAGGTCGTATTGACGGCCAACAAGGCCGACAAGTCCTTCGCTTACCACCACAGTGGTTACCCGGGCAGCCTCACCGCCACAAGCTACGCCGAGCTTCTCCGGACCAAGCCTGAAGAGCTGGTCCGAAAGAGCGTGAAGGGCATGCTCCCAAAGGGCACGCTCGGCAGGAAGATGTTCACCAAGCTCAAGGTCTACGCGGGCCCCGAGCACCCGCATGCCGCCCAGATGCCGAAGCCGCTCCCGCTCCCTGCGAGCGCCAAGAGGGCCTCGTGATGCAGATGACGGCCTTCAAGAACGACACAATCGAGAGGAATCCCCGCTAATGCCGAAGCCGCTCGTCCAATCGACTGGGCGCCGCAAGCAGGCCGTAGCCCGAGTCCGGTTCCGTCCGGGCGAGGGTGCGATCACCATCAACAAGAGGACCTTCGAGGACTACTTCCCCTCTGCGTCACACCGGATGCTCGCGAGCGAGCCGCTCCGCCTCGTCGAGAAGTCGGAGGAGTACGACGTCGACGCCACGATCGACGGCGGCGGCATCTCGGGACAGTCGGGCGCTCTCCGCCTCGGCATCGCACGGGCACTCATCGAGCTCGACCCCGAATTGCGGGGCAAGCTTAAGAAGGCCGGCATGCTCACTCGCGACGCCCGCGAGAAGGAGAGCAAGAAGTACGGCCTGAAGAAGGCCCGCAAGGCCCCGCAGTACTCCAAGCGCTGATCGCTGCTGGTTCGCACGTGCCGCCTCGTTTCGGCACCGATGGGATACGTGGAGTCGCCAATACGGAATTGACTCCTGAGTTCGCGCTCGCTCTCGGGCGAGCCGCCGCGCGGAAGATGGCGGGCGGCGCCTTCTTGGTCGGCCGAGACACACGCCTTTCGGGTGAGATGTTGCAGGCCGGTCTGTCGGCCGGCCTCGCCTCTGAAGGGCGCGACGTGATCGACGTCGGAGTGATCCCCACGCCCGGGCTGGCCTGGTTAGCTGCGGGGCGGCGGCTCCCCGGAGCGATGATCTCGGCGTCGCACAACCCGTTCGTCGACAACGGCATCAAGCTGTTCGATGCANNGGCCGCCTCCATGCCTGACGGCGAGGTCGTGATCGACTGTGCTCACGGCTCGGCGAGCCGCATCGCTCCGCTCGTGTTCGAGCGCCTGAAGGTCCGCCATCACGTCATGTTCGCCGAGCCGGACGGTACCAACATCAATGCCGGCTGTGGTTCGACGCATCTCGCGTCCCTCACCGAGGAGGTCCTTCGCCGCCAGGCGGTGCTGGGCGTCGCTTTCGATGGAGATGCCGATCGCATGCTGGCAGTCGACCACAAGGGCGGGATGATCGACGGTGACCACCTGATCGCCATGTTCGCCGCGGATCTGAGCCAGGCGGGAACACTCGTCGGAGACACAGTCGTGGTGACCGTCCTCAGCAATCTAGGGCTGCGGATCGGGCTCAAGTCGGCGGGGATCGAGGTTGTCGAGACCCCGGTGGGTGATCGTCACGTCGCCGACGCCCTCGAGACGGGCGGCTACGTGCTCGGAGGCGAGCAGTCGGGTCACCTCATCTTCCGACAGCACGCGTCGACGGGCGATGGCATCCTCACTGCGCTCAAGTTGCTCGAGTTGCTCGGCCGCACGGGCCGGTCATTGGCTGAGCTGGCTGATGAGGCCATGAGACGACTCCCACAGGTTCTCGTGAACGTCGTGGTGGCGCGGCCCGATCGGCTCGGCGACGCCGGAGCGGTATGGGACGAGGCCCGCGCAGTCGAGCTCGAGCTCGGTGAGGCTGGTCGCGTTCTACTTCGTCCTAGCGGTACTGAGTCGTGCGTACGGGTGATGGTGGAGGCCCCGACTCACGACGAGGCCGAGCGGTATGCCGAGAGGATCGCTGCGGTAGTGAGGCGCGACCTCGGCTGAGCCGGCCCGCGCAAGTTCTGAATCAATCAAATCACGAGTCCGCGGGGTCGTCGGTTGCCTCTTCCATCTCGGGCCGGGCCAGTAGCGCTGCTGCGAGCACGACCGTCACGAAGCCGACGGCCCGAGCGACGCCGAACACCCCACCCGGCAACTTCTCGTGAAAGGCCAGGATCCCTCCAACGATCGGCAAGGCGTTGTTCAGCAATGTCGACAGCCCGGCCGTAGCGAGAGCAGTTCCCAGCTGGAATGCGAGCTGCAACGCTACGAAACCGACCACGAGACACGCGACCAGCAACGGCACGAACGCAATGCCGCCACCCCCCACGGCAGCCTTCGTCGCGAGGTCCCCGGCGGCAAAGAGCAACCCACCCGCTGCGCCGAGACCAGCTCCTGGCCGCAGCAGGCGGGAGCCCGGCTGCCAAGCGATCACGGCCACGACCACGGTCGCACCTACCCACATGTACGCGGTCGCCGGCATGACGGTACGAGTCTTAGCGACCCCTGCGAAAAACGAGAGTGCGAGAAGGGCGAGGCCCACCATCGACGCGGCGATCGCTCGCTTTTCCCGACCTGAGAACGGCACCCGGGCGACGCGCCACACGAACAGAGCGAGCAGTCCGATTCCACCGGCCGAGACAGCCTGGACGATCGAGATCGGCGCTAGGAAGAGAGCACCGAGGTAGAGGCCCCAGCCGACGACCCCGACTCCGTATCCGGCCAGCCAGCGCCCACTCGTGAACAGTGTCATCAGGGACTGCACCGGACGACGCATCGATAGCTCCGGCAAGGTGTTCGACGCCTGGTGCTGCGCGAAGTAACCCCAATTGAGCGCGGCGGCAGACGCCAACGCCAGCACGAGGCCGATCGCGAGGCTCATCGGGCGTAGCCTTGCACGGTATGTGCGGGATCATCGGAGTCACAGGAGTGGACGACCCCCTCCGCATGCTGCTGGACGGCCTCGCGCTCCTCGAATACCGGGGATACGACTCGGCCGGAGTAGCGCTCATCACGGCGGATCGGCCCGGCGACGGCTCGGCGCCAGTCGACGGCGCCGAGGCCCAAAGCGCAATCGACCGTCACCATTCCATCTGGCGCGAGCGGGCCGCAGTGAGGGCCCAGTCGATCCCCGAGCTGGAGCGCCTCGCGCCCACGGCGCCGGCCGCGAGAGCCGGCATAGGTCACACGCGCTGGGCTACCCACGGCCCTCCGACCGAGTCGAACGCCCACCCGCACCTCGACTGCACTGGCCGGGTCGCCATCGTGCACAACGGAATCATCGAGAACCACCGGGAGATCGCCGCCAAGCTCGACGCCGCAGGCCACCAGCGCACCTCGGCAACAGACAGCGAAGTCGTCGCGCACCTGATCGAGGACGAGCTCGAGACGGGTGCCACCCTCCTCGAGGCCGTGCGCCGGTGTGCTGGCGTGCTGCGAGGCGATTTCGCACTGGCAGTCGTCTATGCCGGCGAGCCTGACACGCTCGTCGCCACTCGGCGAACCTCGCCGCTCATCGTCGGGCGCACCGACAGCGTCGGTGTCGTCTCCTCTGACATCGCGGCCGTTCTCGGCACCACGAGAGACCTCTACGCCTTGGAGGACGGCGAGATCGCACAAGTGAGGCCGGGCTCCATCACCGTGATCGACGCGGCCGGCCAAGCGGTCGAGCCCCTCGCGATCCGCGTCTCCTGGGGCGTTCAGGCGGCTCAGCGGGACGGCTACGAGGACTTCATGTCGAAAGAGATCCACGAGCAGCCCCGGGCGCTGACGGACACCTTGATCGGGCGGATCCTCCCTGAAGGGACGACGGAGCTCGAAGAGCTCGCCTTCACCGAAGACGAGCTCAAGGCGATCGACCGAGTGATCGTCATCGCGTGCGGCTCCAGCTACCACGCGGGCGCGATCGGCGCGTTGGCCCTCGAAGCCTGGGCCCGGATCCCAGCGACGGCCGAGATAGCGAGCGAGTTCCGGTACCGGGATCCCGTTCTCGACGAGCGGACCCTCGTGGTCGCCATCAGCCAATCGGGCGAGACCGTCGACACCTACCATGGCCTCCGGGAGGCGAAGCGCTGCGGCGCGAAGACGATGGTGATCTCCAACGTCGTCGACTCGCTCATGGCCCGAGAGGCCGACGGCGTGCTCTACACCCGCGCCGGCCCCGAGGTCGGTGTGGCGTCCACCAAGTGCCACCTCTCCCAGATCATCTTGTTCCAGGTCTTCGCCCTCCACCTGGGCCAGCTCCGCGGCACTCTCGATCCGCACGAGGCCGCCGCCATAGGAACCCAAATCAGCGGGCTGCCTGGGTTGGTCGCCCGAGCCCTCGACCGGTCCGACGACTATGAGGCCGTCGCGGACGAGCTCGCCGAGGTCAACGACGTCTTCTTCCTCGGACGCAACATCGGCTACCCCATCGCGCTCGAGGGCGCCCTCAAGCTGAAGGAGCTGGCCTACGTGCGCGCCGAGGCGTACGCGGCGGGCGAGATGAAGCACGGCCCGATCTCGCTCATCGATCGCAACGCCGTCGCGGTAGTGATCGCGACTCGCGGCCCTCTCTGGGAGAAACTCCTAGCAAACGTCGAAGAACTCCGCGCCCGCGGAGCGACGGTGGTTGCCGTGGCTGACGAAGGCGACGAGGAGACGGCCCGCCTCGTCGACATGGTTCTCCCGGTGCCAGCGGTCGATGCATTGCTGTCGCCCGTAGTCGCGGTCGTGCCCCTCCAGATCCTCGCCTACTCGGTCGCCCGTGCGCGAGGCAACGACGTCGACCGCCCACGCAACCTCGCGAAGGTCGTCACGGTCGAGTGATCGGCATCGGGATCGACCTCGTCGAGATCGACCGATTCCGCAGGGTGCTCGCACGCCGCCCCGGAGTGGCGGTGCGACTGTTCACCGAGCACGAGCGCGCCTCGCTCGAGGCGAGGAAGGACCCGGTGCCGGGATTGGCGGCGCGTTTTGCTGCGAAGGAAGCAGCGATGAAGGCGCTCGGGGTGGGGATCGGGGCATTTTCTTGGGGTGAGGTGGAGGTCCGGCGGCTCCGCAGTGGCGCGCCGGAGCTACGGGTGACTGGCAAGGCGGCCGATCTCGCCTCTTCGCTCGGGGTCGCGGGATGGTCGGTGTCGCTCACCCACACTGACGAGACCGCTTCGGCCGTCGTCGTCGCTCGCTAGGACCAAGGCCATGCGACCGGTTCTCACCGCAGGGGAAATGCGCGAGGTCGACGCGCAAGCAGTCGCGTCCGGGACACCGGTCGCGACGCTCATCGAGCGGGCGGGAACCGCGGTCGCGACCGAAGCGATAGCGCTCCTCGGTGGCACCTATGGCCGGCGAGTCGTTGTCGTGGCAGGTTCGGGCAACAACGGCGCCGACGGCCGCATGGCTGCATCTGTGCTCGCCCGCCGTGGCGTGAGGACCTTGATCGTCGACGCGCGAGAGGCGCCAGGCAAGCTGCCCTCATCTGACCTCGTGATCGACGCCGCTTACGGGACCGGCTTCAGGGGTGATTACGAAGCACCCGACCCCGCCGGCGCACCGGTTCTGGCGGTCGACATCCCGACGGGAGTAGACGCCGACTCAGGCGTTACCGGGGCGAACGCCGTCAGAGCCGTTGCCACGGTCACCTTCGGAGCGCTAAAGCCCGGGCTCCTCGTCGGCGAGGGCCGCAGCCGTGCCGGCCGCGTCTTTGTTCATCGCATCGGCCTCCCGGTCCCGCCGGTCGCGGAGTGCGAGATCTGCCTGGTCGTCGACGACGACATCGTCGCACACCTCCCTGTTCGAGAATTCGAGGCGCACAAGTGGCAGACCGCGCTCGCAGTCGTCGCCGGCTCCCCGGGGATGTACGGCGCTCCGGGCTACGTGGCGCATGGCGCCGCACGGGCTGGCGCCGGCATGGTGAGGCTCGGTATCCCCGGTGCGGCTCCTTCCGACATGGGTGTCTCCGAGGCGGTCAGCCACGTGCTCCCGATGAACGGCTTCGACGAGGCCGCTCTCGAGATGTTGCAGCGCTGCAAAGCGCTCGTGATCGGGCCAGGCCTGGGCCTCGAGCGGCCCACGCGGGCGTCCGTGCGGCGGCTCGTCACGAGCGCCCCGGTCCCGGTCCTCGTAGACGCGGACGCGTTGACGGCTCTCGGCGGGGAGAGCTCGACCTTAGAGGTGATCGGTCCTCGGACAGAGGCGACGATCCTGACGCCGCACGAGGGCGAGTTCGCCCGCCTCGCCGTGTCGCCGCTCGGGCCGGACCGCATCGCCGCTGCGCGAGGACTGGCGTCCGCAACCGGTGCCGTCGTCCTTTTGAAGGGGTCGACGACGATCGTGGCGGAGCCGAACGGTCGGGTGATGCTGGCCACAGCTGGCACGAGCCAGCTCGCGACAGCTGGGACGGGCGACGTGCTCTCGGGGGTGATCGGCGCTTTCTTGGCCCGAGGGATGGCCGCGCCCGAGGCAGCCGCGATCGGGGCGCACGTGCACGGCCGGGCGGGCGAGCGCGGGCCGCTCGAGGGTCTCGTCGCCGGGGACCTTCCTGACCTCGTCGCCGCCGTCCTATCGGACGCCGAGGCGACACGGATACGGCCTCATGGCCGCTGAGGGCACCCAAAGGCCCGCTTGGGCGGAGGTCGATCTCGGGGCAATCCGGCACAACGTGCGCGTGCTGGCGGCGATGGCCGCGCCAGCGAAGCTCTGCGCCGTCGTCAAGGCGGACGCGTACGGCCACTCAGCCGTTCCGGTCGCCCGTGCCGCGCTCGAGGGCGGAGCGACAGAGCTAGCGGTCGCCCTTGTCGACGAAGGCCTCGAGTTGAGGGATGGTGGAGTGACGGCGCCGGTGCTTGTGCTCTCCGAACCAGCTGTCGATGCGATGCGTGACACATTTGATCGCCAGCTCGTGCCCACGCTCTACACAGGTGCCGGCGTCGCGGCGGCCCGCTCAGCCGGAAGGGCTCTCGGCGCCGGCTCGTCTCGTCCTCGGGTACCGGTCGAGGTCAAAGTCGACACCGGCATGCACCGCGTGGGGGCGGCACCCGGCGAGGTGCGCTCGATCGTGGAGCTCGTCGCTGCGGCACCAGAGCTCGACTACGCCGGGCTCTGGACTCACTTCGCGGTCGCCGACCGAGTCTCGGACGGGTTCACCTCCGAGCAGGTGGCCCTTTTCGAGGCGGTTCGGGCGGAGCTCAAGGCGGCGGGCCTGCCGGAGCCTCGCAGGGTTCACGCCGCGAACTCCGCCGGCACGATCGCATGGCCGGCATCTCGCTACGACATGGTCCGGTGCGGGATCTCGGTCTACGGCTACGTGCCGAGCCGGGAGGTCGTGCCCGCGCTCGAAGCCGAGCTCGCACGTGTCGAGATGGGACCGCTGCGCCCGGCGCTCTCCTGGAAGGCAAAGGTCACGATGGTGCGGGAGTACGAGGCCGGCGAACGCCTCTCGTACGGCCGCGGCGCACCGCTAGCTGATCGCGCGGTCGTTGCCACGGTCCCCCTCGGTTACGCGGACGGTGTGCCTCGGGGCTACTTCTCCGCTGGTGGCGGCGTCCTCATCGGTGGACGCCGCCGCCCGCTTGCCGGGATGGTGACGATGGACCAGATAGTGGTCGCGTGCGGACCAGGCTCCGGCGTGAGAGAAGGAGACGAGACAGTGCTGATCGGTTCGCAAGGCGGGGAGACGATCACCGCCGACGAGTGGGCCGACCTGCTCGGTACCGTTTCTTATGAGATCGTGACCCGTATCGGGCGGCGGGTGCCGCGCCAGTTCACAGACTCCGGCGAGGGGGACCCAAGTTGACGGCGGAAAAGGGTCAGAGCCGAAGGGCTCGCGCGAGGGACAGGCTGCCCGCTGGAAAGGGAGCCGTCGCCCTCGGTCTAGTGGGTGCGGCCGGGGCAGCTGGAATTGGTTACGCGGCGCTGCGGGCAGCGCGGCGGCGAGCAGCCAGCAGGGCGCCGACCCCTGGCATCGGCATCGCAGCCCTCGCCGAGGGGCTCGAGCTCCCGGCTGGGACCCGTCATCTCGACATCCCGGTTCGTGACGGAGGCAGCATCCACGTCGCCGATTGGGGAGAAGGACCTCCCATCGTGTTGTTGCATGGCGTGACGTTGCAGTCGTCGGTCTGGGCCTACCAGTTCCACGACCTCGGAGACCGGCATCGGATGATCGCCCTCGACCTGCGCGGGCACGGCGACTCCGAACCCGGCGATGCCGGGATGACGATCGCTGCCATGGCCGACGACCTCGCGGACGTGCTCGAGGCTTTGGATCTTCGCCGCGCGACGGTGGTGGGGCACTCGATGGGTGGGATGACGACGTTGCGTTTCTGTCGGAGACACCCTGACATTCTCGCCGAGCGCGTCGGCGCCATTGCGATCGTCGCAAGCTCTGGCGGCATCTCCCTACCCCTCGCCGCGCTGCGCCGGGTCGTCCCGATGGCCGTCGACCTGGTCGTCGCCGGGCACGGCGCCGTCAATCGGGCCGGGCGTCCCCTCATCCCGTCCAACAGCGCCGGGACGCGAGGGGCACTGCTCGTCTTCGGGGACCACCCCGATAAAGCCGCGGTGCGCAGGACGCTCGAGTTCTCGCGGTCGATGCGACCCGACCGTTTCGTCCCGCTCCTGGCGGAGCTGGTCAACTTCGACGAGCGGCTCCCCCTCGATCATGTGTCCGCGGATTGTGTCGTCGTCGTGGGCGACCGCGACCGGCTCACGCCACCGAAGTACGCGCGGGCACTCGTCGACACGCTTCCGGGCGCACGGCTCGTCGTGTTGCCCGGCGCCGGTCACATGATCATGTACGAGCGCCGGGAGGCCCTCGCGTGGCTGCTCGACCAGCTCTCGACCGAGGCGGAGGGCAAGGGGGCCCTAGTCGCACCTGAGTAACATCCTCCCGTGCCGACGCTCGCCGAGATCGAGGCTGAAGCCAAGGTGTGCGTAGCCTGCCCGCTGGCGAAAGGGCGTACCCAGGTCGTGTTCGCACGGGGCGACCCGAGGGCTGACCTCATGTTCGTGGGCGAAGCGCCAGGCAGGGACGAAGACCTCCAAGGCGAGCCGTTCGTGGGGCGTTCTGGGAAGTTGCTCGATAGGCTGATCGCTGAGGAGATCGGCCTTGATCGGACCGGTTACTACGTGGCGAACACCCTCAAGTGCCGTCCTCCCGGAAACCGCGATCCGCTGCCGGAGGAGACCGCCGCCTGCCGCCACTGGCTCGAGTCCCAGATCGAGCTCGTCCAGCCAAAGGTCATCGTGACACTCGGCAACTTCGCGACCCGCTCGCTGTTGAACACGACCGAAGGCATCACTCGCCTCCGGGGCCGGGTTCACCCCTTCCGCGACGGCATCGTGCTCGTGCCGACGTTCCATCCCTCGGCGGCTCTGCGTGGAGGCGGCGCCGTGGTCGCCGACATGCGGGCGGACCTCATCCGAGCGAAACGTGCCCTCTCCCCATGATCCCCTCCACTCTCACCACCGTCTCCCCTGGTGAGACGCGGGCAGCTGGCGAGCTGATCGCCGAGGCGCTCGAGCCGGGCGACGTCGTCTTGCTCGTGGGAGAGCTCGGCGCCGGCAAGACCACGTTCGTGCAGGGCGTGGCGTCTGGCCTCGGGGTCACCGACGACGTGACGAGCCCGACGTTCACGCTCTGCCAGGTCTACGAGGGGCGCCTGACCGTCCTGCATGCCGACCTCTGGCGGCTCGAGCGGTTGCAAGAGGTGGTCGACCTGGCGCTCGACGAAGGACTCGAGGAGGGCGGTGTCCTGCTGGCCGAGTGGGGCGAGGGCGCGGTCGAGCTCTACGGCGACGACGCGTTGATCGTGACCATCGAGCTGGGCGAGACCGAGACGGATCGGGTGCTCCGGCTCGAGGCTCATGGGGCGCGCTGGGAACGCCGCGTCGAGACGGCCTGATGAAGCTGCTCGCGATCGAGACGGCGACCGGCGCTGCCGGCGTGGCGGTCGCGTCAGACGAGGGGGTGTTGGCCGAGCTGACGGTCCATACAGCTCGGCGCCACATCGAGCTCCTCCACCCGGCAATCGAGCAGGTCTGTGCGGTGAGCGGCGTTGGCCTCGCCGACATCGACTGCGTCGGGGTGGACATCGGGCCTGGTCTGTTCACGGGGATCCGGGTCGGAGTATCGGCTGCGAAGGCGATCGCGATGGCACTCGGGATTCCCTCGGTCGCGGTGACGAGCCTCGAGGCGATCCGGGCCGCAGCTGTCGATGCGGGAGCGCCCGTCGAGGTCGTGCCGGTGGTCGACCTCCGCCGGGGCGAGGTGGCGTGGTCGTACGCGGCCGGTGTGGCATGGGGACCGGCTTCCAAGCTGGTGACCGAGATCGGTGCACTCGAGGAGGATCACGTCGTGTTCGCCGGCGAGGGTGCTCTCCGATATCGTGAGGTCTTCGAGACGACCGAGCATCCGGGCTGGAGGGTCGCGGGGCGTTCTGTCGCCTTTCCCCCGGTAGCCTCAGTCGCCGTGCTGGCACTAGGGGCGGTCCGGGAGGGCCGGACGCTCGACGCAGCTCATCTCGCCCCCTGCTACCTGCGTGAGGCCGACACCCGGATCAACTGGACGACCCGCCACGACGGGCCGGCGCCCGAAGGGAGATGACGATGGCCTGGCGTCGAACCGCTGTCCATCGGCGTGGGCAGCGTCCCGTCACGTCCGGCGGGATCGTGATCGTGCCTATGCGGAGGCGCCACTTGAAGTCGGTGGTGGCCATCGAGCAGCAGGTGTTCCCGACGCCTTGGTCGCTCTCGCTCTACCTCTCGGAGTTGACGATGGGCGGGACTCGCGCTTACTTCGTGGCGATCACCGGGAACGAAGTCGTCGGCTACGCCGGACTCATGCTGGCCGTCGGCGAGGGGCACGTCACGACCATCGGCGTCTCACCGCGCTGGCAGCGCCACGGGATCGGCCGCCGACTCCTGCTCGAGCTGGCGGAGACGGCTCGCAAGCGAGGGGCGGAAGATCTGACGCTCGAGGTACGGGTGGCCAATACCGGAGCACAGGCGTTGTACCACGACTTCGGTTTTGCTCCCGCTGGGATCCGGAAGAACTATTACGCGGAGGTTCACGAGGACGCTCTCATCATGTGGGCGCACGACATCCAGTCGGACGACTACAAGCGCCGTCTCGAGATCGTTGCCGCAGAGGCGTTGGGCTCCGGCGATCTCGCTGCTCCCGATGACGCTCCGGTTGACGAGACGAGCGATGCTCCCGGAGAAGGCACGTGAGCGATCGGGGCGGCCGGGTGCTCGCCATCGAGACATCGTGTGACGAGACCGCAGCGGCCGTCGTCGACGACGGTAGGACGATTGTCTCGTCGGTCGTCTCCAGCCAAGTCGACTTGCATGCCCGTTATGGCGGTGTCGTACCCGAACTGGCCAGCCGGGCCCACACCGAGCTGCTCGTACCGGTCGTCACCGAGGCACTCGCAGGGGCCGGCCTCAGCCCCGACGGTCGAGGCGTGCGGCCGATCGACGCCGTCGCCGCCACCGTTGGCCCAGGGCTCGTCGGGGCCCTCTTGGTCGGGGTCTCTGCAGCGAAGGCGTTCGCGATGGCCTGGGGTGTCCCCTTCGTGGCGGTCAACCACCTCGAAGGTCATCTCTACGCCTCGCTGCTCGAGGATCCCGGCCTCGAGCTTCCGGTCGTCGTGCTCCTCGTGTCGGGTGGCCACACCCTCTTGGTGCGGATGGACGGGCCGGGACTCTACGAGGTGATCGGCCGCACGAGGGACGACGCGGCAGGCGAGGCCTTCGACAAGGTGGCGAGGTATCTCGGTCTCGGGTACCCGGGCGGTCCGGCTATCGACCGAGCGGCTCTAGGAGGCAATCCGCGTGCGGTCTCGTTCCCGCGGGCCTGGCTGGAAGGGACATCGGACTTCTCGTTCTCGGGCGTGAAGACCGCCGTCGTCAGCTATGTCAAGGCCCACCCCGAGGTCTCGACCGAAGACGCGGCGGCATCGTTCCAGGCCGCCGTCGTCGATGTGCTCGTCGGAAAGACCTTGGCTGCCGCCGATCAAGTCGGAGCGTCCGGTATCTGTCTCGCCGGCGGCGTGGCGGCCAACTCGGAGCTTCGGCGACGGGCGACCGAAGAGGGAGCGGCCGCCGGGCTGCGTGTATTCCTCCCGTCGCGGGCCATGTGCACGGACAACGCCGCAATGATCGGCGCGGCCGGGTACTTCCGGTTGGCATCGGTCGGAGCAAGTGGGTGGGAGATGGGAGCGGAGCCGGGGTTGGGTTTCTTAGAGCCTGGAGCGACGNNTCAACCGAAGGGGAAACCGATGCCCAAGTTCATGGACTTTCACGACGACCTCAAGCTTCCTGCCGAGGCGGTCAGCCAGATCACGCAGGATACAAAGGACGAGAAGGCCGACGAGTTCGGTGTCCGGCAGATCGAGTTGTTCCACAACTCCGAAGGACAGGTGTACTGCTTGCTAGAGGCACCCGATGCCGAGGCCGTCCGCAGTCACCACGCAGCGATCGGCGTCCCCTGCGGGGACGTGCACGAGGTCGCCGGGCTCCTTTAGCGGGATCGGGCTCAGCGGACTGGTGAGCCTTATGGAGTTGGCGTCGGGTGGATCTTCCACTTCGTGCCTGCCGACACCTCGACAAGCGACGAGAAGACGGTCGTACTACCAGAGGAGCCGACAGCGGTAGGCGGACACCCGCGATGGCTGCTGGGATCGCTCGCCATCCGTGGAGCGTGACGCAGCTCGCGCAATTGCTGGACTAGACAAGTTAGGCTAAGCAATGTTCGTGCAGAGGAAAACCCCAGGGAGAACCAGATGAGCTCAAGCACCCGGTCCTCGTTCCTCTTCGCGGTCCCGACCTGGCAAGAAGGTGTCGGGCGCCTTGTCGATTTCGGCAACTGCCTCACTGACTACAACGCCACCGACCCGCCAGAGAATGCGGACACTCGCGCTTTGGCACAAGATTGGGGCGCGGTCGGTGATCAGCTTCGCTGGGCCATATTGGACTTCCGTCCGTAGTGATACCGGAGGACCCGCTCCAGGAGCGCTTCGACGTTCCTAGCACACCTCCTGACTTTGTCGGCCCTTCCGGAACCGCTTCGTCAAATCTTCAGTCAGGGCAACGTTCCACACGAGGTGATCTCCATCACCATGGCGGCGTTTGCCGCTTCATACTCAGGACCCCTTCCTCCACCCGAACAGCTCGCCGGCTATGAGCGGGTGCTCCCCGGATCCGCTGACCGTATCCCTTCCATGGCTGAAAGTCAGGCGACCCACAGGCAGGAACTCGAAAAGACCGTAGTCGGCGGCGCCCACCGTCGGTCGTGGTGGGGACTGTGGCTTGGCTTCGTAATCGCGGTAGTTGTGTTCGTTCTTGGCACGATCATGGTTATGACGGGTCACGACGCAGCGGGGGCGACCGTCATGACCATCGACGTGGCGACTCTTGCCGGAGTCTTCGTGTTTGGCCGGATCGACCAGCGACGGGAACGCGTGGCCAAGGATTCTCAGTCACATTCGCCAAGGCCACCGCTACCACGGTCAAACTGACTACGGGCCTGCCGTTCAGGGTTCGAGCTCGGGGCCTTCCTTCCAGGCGTCGCGCACGCTCGAGGCCCCGTGACGACGGCGGTCAGGGAGACTGCGCGAGCCCGATGATGTTGCCGTCTGCATCCTTCACCGATGCGATCAGCTTGCCCCCACCGACATCACTGGCGGCCTTCAACAACTCTGCGCCATCACCGAGGAGATCCTTCAGGCTTTTCTCGATGTCGCCGACCTCGAAGTAGGCGACCGGCCCGGTCATCCCCTGGCTCGCGCCGTGGGGGTCGAGGCCTATCTCTTGGTCGCCGACCCGGAAGCCGACGTAGTAGGCCTCGTCTACGTAGGGCTCGACGCCTAGGAGCGTGCCGTAAAGCCTCTTTGCTAGAGCTAGGTCCTTGACGGGATAGATCACTGGTCCGATGCCTGACGTCATGAAGCGCTCCTCGTTCTCGGGGTGATACCTCGATGGGGTTTGGTTCGTCACTGCTATGACGGATGATGACGGAGAAAGGTAACAGTGGCCGACCACGACTGGCTAGCGGAACGATTCGAGACACACAGGACTCACCTGCGGGCGGTGGCCTACCGCATGCTCGGCTCGGTGAGCGAAGCGGACGACGCTGTGCAGGATTCCTGGTTGCGACTAAGCGGTTCGGACCCAAGCGACATCGAGAACTTGGGCGGATGGCTGACGACAGTTGTCGCGCGGGTGTGCCTCGACATGCTTCGCGCGCGCACGTCGCGGCGCGAGGAGCCGCTTGGTTCGCACTTGCTCGATCCGGACGCGAGCCGCGCCGATGGTGTCGATCCAGAGCAAGAAGCGTTGCTCGCCGACGCGGTCGGCATCGCTCTGCTCGTGGTGCTCGACACGCTCGCTCCCGCCGAACGGCTCGCGTTCGTGCTGCACGACATGTTCGCCGTGCCTTTCGACGAGATCGCCCCCATCGTCGGCCGCTCCTCCAATGCCGCAAAGCAGCTTGCGAGCCGCGCCAGGCGGCGTGTGCAACAGGCAACCACCTTGCCGGCGACAGATCTCACTCGGCAACGCGACGTAGTCGGAGCTTTCCTCGCTGCGTCTCGCGAGGGAAACTTCGACGGGCTCATCGCGATGCTCGACCCGGACGTCGTGCTGCGAGCCGATGACGCAGCAGTGCGTATGGGCGCATCGGCGGAAGTCCGCGGCGCCGGGGGCGTCGCCGGCACCTTCTCGGGGCGTGCGCGGGCGGCACAACGGGCTCTCGTCGATGGCGCCGCCGGAGCCGTGTGGGCTCCTGGCGGCAAGCCGCGTGTCGTATTCGGCTTCACAATCGAGGGCGAGAAGATCGTCGCGATCGACATGCTGGCCGATGCGACGCGGCTTTCTGAGCTCGACCTGACAATCCTGCGCGATTGACTCGAGCCGAGGCGCGAGAGGTGAGCGACGTGACAGTGGCTGGCGCAGAACGTCGAGCTGTTCCGAGGTCGTGCTCATCCGGGCCACACTTGTCGGCATGGCACCACAGTTCATCTACACCATGCGCGACCTTCGACGCTTCTATCCACCCGATCGTGAGGTGCTGCGCGGCATCAATTTGTCCTTTTATCCCGCGGCGAAGATCGGCGTCATCGGTGCCAACGGCTCAGGTAAGTCCTCCCTGTTGCAGATCATGGCGGGCCTGGACGACGGTTTCAGCGGTGAGGCCCGCCTCACTCCCGGCTTCACGGTCGGGTTCCTTTCTCAAGAACCCCACCTCGATCCCGCAAAGGACGTGGTCGGCAACGTCTCGGATGGCATCGCCGAGACGAAGGCGCTCGTCGACCGGTTCAACGAGGTGTGTGCGGCTTTCGGTGAGCCGGCCGCCGACTTCGACGCGCTTCTCGCCGAGCAGGCCGACCTGCAGAACAAGATCGACGCGGCTGGCGCATGGGACCTCGAGCGGACCTTCGAGATCGCGATGGACGCGCTCCGCCTTCCGCCGGCCGACGCTGATGTCACGACCTTGTCGGGCGGGGAGCGGCGACGAGTCGCCCTCTGCCGGTTGTTGCTCGCCAAGCCCGACCTGCTGCTCCTCGACGAGCCGACGAACCACCTCGACGCCGAGTCGGTGGCATGGCTCGAACGGACGTTGCAGGAGTACGCCGGCACCGTCGTCGCCGTCACTCACGACCGCTATTTCCTCGACAACGTGGCCGAGTGGATCCTCGAGCTCGACCGGGGGGCGGGTATCCCCTGGCACGGCAACTACACGTCTTGGCTCGAGCAGAAGCAGGCACGCCTGAGCGGAGAGGAAAAGGCCGACCGGTCCC
>PLDN01000043.1 GCA_003136185.1 Acidimicrobiaceae bacterium
TGCGTCAGGAGCTGACCGATCCCGGACGCAGGGTTATAGACGGTCCCGGTCGGACCAGTGAGAGCGACTATGAGCCGACGGATGGACGCGGGGGTCAGGTACTCACCGCCCCGGTATCCGAGCGTGTGCGCGGCTTGTTCAAGAAGCGCATCAGTCATGGCGGCGACCATCGACGAGTCCATCGTCGACAATGTCTCCACCGCACGCGTTACGGAGGCGTCAGGAAGGGCTGCCTTCGGAAGAAGTTCCTGGGCGTACGGAAACCGAGAATCAACAACAGCGCGAATAGCAGCATCGATCCGGTTAGGGCGCGAATCTCGGATCGTCTGCCACTCCTCCGATGAGGTCGCCATGATCGCGAGGAGTACGAGGCCCATCTGCATGGCCTCCTCCGTCGTCATTCCATGTCGCAGGTCGTCTGCGAGCTGCCATACGGCAACGACTTCAGGGGGCCTCTCATCCAGGCGCTTCGTAGCAGTCAGCCAGTCAGTGACCTCGGAACGGTCGTATAGCGGTCCGCGTGAACTGCGACCCCGCTCGGGAGGAAAATCGTCAGGATTGCGGCCCTTCCAGTTCCCGACCGTCGCCCGACTTTGGCCGGCGAGGCGGGCGATGTCCGCCATGGAAATGCGGTCGGGCTGCCCTTGGGCCATCAGCTTGCGTCCCCGGTCGCAGCGAGTGCCGCCACGGGCAGGTGGGTGACGTATCGGGCGGCGAGCTGGAGCCGTGTGGCGAGGTGGCCCGGCTGGGAGACGACGTTGACATCGACCTGTGCTTCGGCAAGCCAAGCAGCGCTCGCCGCGAAGATCCCGTCGCCGGAGCAGATGGTCACACGCTCGAACCGTTCGTCCACCCGCTCATTCTCCAGGACGTCGAGGAGGGCCAGGTCGGCTCCGTCCGGCCCCGACCGCCAGAGATGCCTTGCGCTGCGAAACGCGAAGGCCACGGTGGGGGCCGCGTGGTGACTGCAGGCGACGATGTGCTGGGCGTCGTTGAAACCGGGCACGACCAGGCGCAGCGCCGCCTTGGCCATCTCGACCTCCTCGCAGGTCGGACTTGGTGTCCCGGTGAGGTTCTCGATGTCGATCAAGATCAGCTGCCGTCCCGCCTTGTGGGCAATCCTTGTGTTCGTCATGCGGACCACTATAGACGTTCACACGTACACTGTCACGTCCACACGTACACATTACTTACGTCCAGGCATTGTACACGCCGGAGCGACGGATCGCGCGGGATCCGAGGAGCCGCTCCACCGGGAGCCTCCTGTGCTCGAACGTCGGGGTTCGGGTCACCCCGGCGCTCCCACCCCACGCCGGGAGACCGCCGGTGGGTCGGAGCATTGCTGGTCAGGCAACGTTGGCTAGGTCCGGGAAGAGGTCAGCGATGACCCCATGGGTGGCTGCGAGGTCTTCGATTGCGTTCGGTGGGAGCGGGGCGGAATCGGCAGGTTCGTCATTGAGGGAAGGGAGATAGGTGATGGGCTCGTCGTTAACGACGCGGAGGCGCCAGTCGTTGTCTTCGGAGTAGATGACGATGGAATCTGTGTTGCGGTAGTGCCGGGTGGCGACGATGAGCTGTGGGATGCGCAGGTCATAGATCGGGTTGTCGATACCGGAGACCGTGAGTCGGATGGCGACGTTCTGTTCGGAGGCCATTGCTTCGAGTCTCACCTCGGCAAGATCGAGGTTGGCGGCGATGCGCTCGGCCCACAGGTCATCATCGATGAACGTGAGACACGCCAGCAGGTCGTCCTCGATCGCTTTGACGGGGGTTGGGCGGTCGAGGACAGCGCTGACGTAGTCGCCAACATCGTCGGTAACGATGAGAAGCCCCTTGTCGAACGCAATCTGCAGCGTTGTCTGCCAGGCGATGATTCGTCGTCTTTGGTTGGGACCGGGCCGGATAGCTAGCCAGCAGAGCTTGGTGAGGTTCGCGATGAACTGTTCGTCGAGGTAACGGGCGCGCTGATCTGGCGTGAGATCGGATTTGTCGAGCCAGCCGTCGCTGTGCCCCGTGCCGATGAATGGTTGAAGCCATCGACCCCAGAGATCATTGAGTTCTTCATCAGTGAAATCGGCTTTAGTGGCGGCTTCGGAGTAACTCTGTCGGAGCTGCACAAAGACGGCGGCGATGGCCTGGAGATTCCCGAGTGGAGCGAGGGGGTCAATCCAGAGGAGGCGGGGGTCGGTTTGCGCAGCGGCCCAACGCCGAAGGACGTTGCGGGCTCGGACCTTGATCCGGGCCGAAGTGGACCAGTGGATGGGTGCGGCGCCGGGTGGCGCATCGGGGTTTGGTGGATGAAGGGGTATTGGGGGAGCGTGGTGGTCGGTGCCAGGCTCGGTAGGGACGCGGTGACGCATGGCGTCGAGAAGCTCGGCGAGGCGGCTGCCGTCGATGTGACTGGTGGCGTCGCCGAACATCCGAGGGTAGATGTGGCGGCGAGGGGCGCGGCCAAGTCTCTCTTGCTCAAGTCGAGTCCAGAGGCTGTCCTCCTCCCCGGTTGACTCTGCGTCCTCGGTGTTATCGAGGCTCCGGGTTGGAGTCGCTTGCTCCGCAACATCCATGACCATGTTCTCGTGCATCCATTGCAGTGCCTGACCGAGCGGGGAATCGAGATCGGCTGCGGAGAGTTCGGGCGGATGCGAGCTAACGCCACGCTCATTGGCGGTCAGGGCTCGGGCAAGGGCGTCGAGATCGTCGACGACGACACGATTCGAAATGGTGTTGCCGGCGTCGTCAGTCAGGTGGACGAGTGGTCCCGTGAGGGGACCGACCGTCTCCGCGGAGACGCCGGTGCAGATCAATGGTTGGCTCCGCTCGTGGTCGGAGAGATGCCAGGCGTCTACAGGATTTGGATCGGTGACGATCTGGATTCGGTCGTTTGGCCGGTAGGCGGCGCTTAAGATCGTGACGGTGTAGGGCGCTGCCTCGGAGTCGGTATCGCCCTTGTACGTGAGTCTGGCGAGTGTTGTGAGCGGTTGTGGCTCAGCGGTGGCGTCCAGTGGGATGAAGGCGTCTCGGAGCTGGTCGGCAGGTAGCGGGGTGAGGACGGCAAGCTCGACGTTGCCGGGGCCGGCAGAGTGAGTCAGTGCTGCATGGGAGAGGTTGGCTGAACCGGAGAGGAGCCAGCCGCGGGAGCCCGAGGTCACGCCGATGAGCTTGGCGTGGGTGAATGCGTCGGGCTCATACGCAAGGATCTCGACGATTGAGTCGAGGGCGCCGAGGCGGTTGGCGAGTTGAGCGCCGTCGACTTTGGTTGAGCTTGTGACGTATACGCGGAGGGTCTTCGGCGCGAGTCGCTTGGCAAGTTGAGTGAGTGCTTCACCGCTCTCGTCGTAGAACGGGGCCGCAACTACGAGTTCGTCGACCTCGGCGCCGGTTGCGGCGATGTGGTCTGTGAACTGCTTGGCGAATCCGACGTCGAGGTTGTGCCACAGCGGGCTGTCGGAGACAACAGAGAGCTGCTGGGGAGTGGGAAGGCGCTCTTCGAGGTCAGCGAAGCGTTCGGCAAGTCGGACGTCGTCGATGTGCACGACCAGACGCCGCATCCAAAGGCGCCACGTATTGATGGCAGCGTCGCCAACCGGGTTGCCCGAGGTGAAGGACGTGAAGACTTCGCGGCCCGCGTCGAGACCGTCGGTCGACAGGTTGCCGGAGCCGATGAGCAACTTTGCGGTTCGTGATGTGACCGCGAGGTAGCTCTTGGGATGGAACCGACCCGTGCCTAAGTGGGTTGGGCGTAGTAGCCAACGGCGATTGACGGCCGCGACAAGGTCGAGCCGATCGGGCGGGATGGCTTCGAGGGTGTGGTTGACGTGTTGGCGGTCGGCGAGGACGACGATATTGAGGGGAGGGTCACCCAGGCGGCGAAGGAGGTACTCACTGAAGAGGGTGAGATCGAGGTTGAAAGTCGTGGCCCAGAAAGCGACGGCGTCGCTGCGGAATAGCTCATCAATCGGTTTGATCTCCCGCCATGCAGCAACCCCTGGAGAGGTCATGAGAGGACCTCGTCGATGAAAGCCGAGCCACGGGGTGTCAGCCTGGCTGGGCGGCCCTTGGGGTCGCGGTCCCAGAATCCGATGTCGTTGGTGAGGGACGCCAGCGGGTCTTGGCGGATGCTGGCGAGGGGGAATCGTCCGATTCCGTTGTTGTAGAAGCGGACGCGTCCGTTTTCCCACCGGAAGCGAAAAGTGTGTTCCGGAAGCTTCGAATAGGCGATGCGTTCGTGGACGGTGAGTATGAAGTTGTCAACGATCCACCAGAGCGTGTCAGCAACTGTCGCGTTGGTCTCCAGATGGCTGCTGATGGCCTGGAGGACGGAAGCAAGAGACGGTTGCCACGGTGACCTGAGAGTGGTCGCTCTCACCCATCCAGAATCGGCGCGGGTGCAAACACGGCGATGGAGTTCGAGCAGGACGACGAGGCCACTGGTCGCCGTATCGAGGTGAGCTGTTGCGACGCGGAGCGATTCCATCGGCATGGACGGAAGGTCCGGCGTGATGTCAGGAAGAGTGACGTCCCCCGTGACGATACGGGTGACGAGGTCGACTGATCGCTGGTCGGGGTCAAGAGAGGGCGGGCCGTTGACCATGGCGCGGGCAAGATCTTGGGTCTGAGACCATGAGAGCCCATCATCTCCTCCAGCTCGGTTTGCAGCGAGGCCGGACCGACAGAACTCGGACCAGATGCTGCAGAGCGCGTCCTGCCAGATGTCTTTTGCGACGAGGCCTGCCCATTCCCCGGCGACAAGCTCGTGAAGCGCAGAGCGTGAGGATGGGGGTGCCCAGAATGCCTCGCGATAGGCGCTGGAGTCGTCAACGATGTCGGGATTGGCCTGGACCAGCGTGAGGTAGTGGGCGACGCTTGCTCGTCGTTGGCGGACTCGTGCTGTTCGGTGCCGGACGTCCTCGGACTCCGGCATGGTGGAGTCGATGTCAGCGACGACGGATTCGAGCTGCTCGTCGGACTCTGACAGGAGGTCGTCGTCGGTACCGAAGAAGGCGTCATAGACGGCGTCACGTTCGTCATCGCGCTCCTTGAGTTGACAGAGGCAGGCGACCGAGGCGTACTCGACCAGGACATCGAGCGGAATGGGATCGCTTCGGAACATCCACGTCTTGACATAAGCAGTGCCATCGACCGCGTCTCGAAACGTGTCGGCGAGGTGCCTTGCTCGCGGCGTGGGATAGAGGACGTCAATGGGGATTGGCGTGTCACCGAGAGGTGTGCCACTTCGGGCAACGATCGCCATGTCGGAGAGAGGCGATCGGTAGTAGAGGCCGAAGCCGCCGAAATCACTCTGGACGGAGAAGCCGCGTGGATAGGGCGGGTCTTGGTGGCCAGTGACCGCCCTCAATTTCACTGCGCCAACCGGAACCGAGCCGCAGTCGTGCGGACAATGCAGAACGGCGAGGCCGTACTCCCATTCTCTTGCCTTGATGAAGTCGGAAAGTGCGGCGGGCACGGCAGCTCCGTGCCGTTCTCGGTAGAGATCTAGGAGATAAGCGTAGAAGGAGAAGTACCGCGCTCTTTGGGAGAGTTCGAGAATGCCCGGAAGCAACCTCGGCATGAGTTGGTCGATGGTGGTCGTCTGCAGTCCGAGGGGGTCTTGGCCCCTCTTGACTTCGAGCGAGGGGCTGACCCAACGGGGAGGCGGAAGGCCGGCAGGTTCGCGGGGGGTGTCAACCACCATGGTTCACCGACGCAGACATTCTCTCCTTCGCCACCTGCCAACCTTACGGGACGGTAGTGACAGAAGGTGAGGGCAAACGGGTACGGCAACTGCGACGACTCCCAGGCGTAGGGGCATTTAGTGGGAGGAGATGTCACGGAGCGAAGGCGACGGCAAGGCCGCCGGCTCCCCCGCCAACGACCGGTGCATCTCGGTGAGGTAGCTACCGGAGTTCCTCGGCCCGCCAGCAGTCGACGCAGTAGAAGTCGCCATCGTCGGAGTAGTGGTGGCCGTCGGGATGGATGAGTTCGGTGTCCACTGAACATCCGCACCGATCGCAGAAGACCCAGGTCGCTTCCTGCCACAAGGGTCGGGTCGCCAGATTCTGGATCTCGCCGGCCAGGAGGGAGAGGTTCCGGTCAGCGGACTCGTCGTCAGCCTCTCCCAGGACGAGGTGGTAGTGGATCAGTTCTGTGAGGTAGTCAACTGTGTAGGCCATGCCTGCAACTCCTGTCCTTTCTCGGATCGTTGGGCGCGAAGGAGCACGAAGAGAAAGTGCGGGGGCAAGGGATTCCGAAGGACGGGAGAACCGGAGCGCAGTGGAGGCTCGGACCGCCTTGCTGCGGTGCGGCTTCGTGCTAACGCTGACCAGGACGAATCCGAGAAGAGGTGTTCAGAGCCAGGCCTACTGTTGGCAGTGACACAGAAACGATCGTGGAACCTCGGTCGACGACAACAGAGCTGGCTGGTGCTCCAAGCCGCTACTGCGAGGCCGAGACCACCGAGTCAGTGTGGTCGTACTCGTCGAAGAACGCTGGATTGACGAGGACGTCCTCTTCTAGCCGTTGGTGGACGTCGACGCCAAGGCGGTACTCGCGGAGAAGGTCGCAGAGCCGATCACCGTCGATCAGCTCGACCGGAGGAGCCCCGTCGCGAGATGCCTCGGCCTGGGCGTCACGCGTGAAGGAGCCGGTCGTGATCAGGAGGCCCTTTTCGCCCCGTCCGGCCATCGCTCCACGAAAGTCACGGACCGCGCCCGGGGTGACGACACCCTTGTACCGCTTGCACTGGAAGTAGATGGGGAACGAGACCAGCGACAGGCGGTAGGTGCCGACACCGTCGATGCCGCCGTCTCCGCTCTTGCCGGTGACGGTGACGTTCACGAAGCCAGCTTCTCGGAGTAGTCGCTGTGCGAGCCGCTCGAAACCTTCCGGCGGAAGCTCCAGTAGTCGTGAGATCAGTGTGTCCTTCCACGACGTAACGATCGCTTCGTCTTCCTCGCTGGGCTCTTCGGCTGCCCGTCGCGCTAGGCGCTGCTCACGAAGGGAGTCTCTCCAGAGCTTGGTCTCGTGGTGCATCGCCGCTTCGGTGAGTGCTCGTCCGTGATCGGTGATGGCCCAGACTCCGCGAGCAGAATTTTCCAGCGCTCCGATCCCCTTGAGATGGGTCCGCGCCCAGTGAAGGCGATACTCCAACTCGCTCATTCGACCATCTTTGCCATGGGGGATCGATTGCTGCGCTTCCGTCACTGACGCAAGCTCTATGGCCCGCTCGTTCATCTCGCGCACAGTGGCGGAGCCCCCCAAGTCTTTCGTGGCCTGAAGCGCAGGCCACATCAGCTCGTGGTATTGCGGAACCTTCGAGCCGGCCACGAGGTGATTGTTCCACACAGGAGTCTGAGACTTCGCGGAGGGACATTGTCGATGCGGTCGGGTGGCGGTCCGCACGAGCGGAAGCCCAGTCACGGGCTCCCGCTCGCAGCGAGCTACGCAATGCCGAGTTCCCGAGCAGTCGTGGGCCGGAAGTCCAGCTCCCGCTCGACGACTAGCCATCCGGATGCGACGGTCTGTTCCTACCGGTAATGTAGAGAAAGGCGTCACAGCGGCCGTCGACGGCGTGTGCCCGGCACGCCAGGGCCCTCGTCGGGCGCTGCAGCCGGCGCAAGATGCGGACGACACGGCGCGGACCCCTCGAAGGTGCCGGCGAGAGACCTCGTCGAACGGGACTTCTAGCGAGAGCACATCGACGAGTTGTATGAACAGCACCTTGCGGTGCAATCACTCGTAGCGTGACCTGTGTCCGCCGGGCGGGGGGAAGCTCAGTCCCGTCGTGAAGACGCGACTTGGCACTGCCGCCTGGAACTTGTTACAAGATCCGGAGATTGGTGGACCAAGACGCGCTAGGACTTTCGCTCCGAGCGCTGGATGGTGTCTACGATCCGGCCTAGTGCAGTGACGATGCGTGCGCCGCGGCGCTCGTAGCCGAGCTCCTGGGAGCCGATGGTGATGAGCTCCTCTCTGGTGCGCAATACCCCGTCGGACATGATCCAACGCATGAACTTGACCAGTTCGTAGTCCGGGTACTCGGTGATCTGACGACCGTCGGGCCACCAGGGCCGCGGAAGGGTCCGCCCGACCTCCCGCGCCGCAGACATATCCGACGTTGTCACGTCTTCGACTGGCGGTTCGAGCAGCACCCCCTGGGGAGCGTCGACCAGCGAAGAAGGGCCATCGGACTCGCGTAGGGCGTCCTCGTACGCGACGACGGCGCGGGCCACTTCGCGCTCGCGGTGGCGGAACCAGTCGGTCGACCAGATGCGGTGGAACTTCCATCCGAGGCGCTCGAGATGGTCCTGGCGCAGACGGTCACGGTCGCGCGCGGTGGCCGAGGAGTGGTACATCACTCCATCGGCCTCGATGGCCAGCACATAGCGACCGGGCTGACTCGGATGTTTGGCCGCGAAGTCGATCCAGTAGCCCGAGCAACCCACCTGGCACTCGAGGGAAAGCCCGGCCGCGCTCAGCTGTGACAGGACGTCTTGTTCGAAGGGGTTTAGCGGATCGCGATCGCGCTGACGCTCACCAAGATCGGTACCGCCAGACTCGGTGTAGAGCAAGTAGTCGCGTAGCATCCGGGCGCCATCGGCGTTGAGCCGGGCTGGGTCTAGATCAGCTGAAGAGAACGACGAGATGACCCCGATACGCGAGCGGGCCCGGGTGATGGCAACGTTCAACCGCCGCTCCCCGCCCTTCTGGTTGAGGGGCCCGAAGCGGTAAAGCATCCGCCCATCGGCGTTCTTGCCATACCCGATCGAAATCAGGATGGCGTCGCGCTCGTCACCTTGGACACGCTCGAGGTTCTTCACAAAGAACTTCTCGGTGCCGTAGAAGACCTCGTTGAGATAGGCATCGAGGTCGGAGTCGACCTGGCGAGCCTGGCGCAATGCCTCATTGATGCGCTCCATGTGCTTGATGCCCATGGTGATCACACCGAGGCTCTCGGTCGGCCGTTCGTGGGCGTGGGCGGCCACGGCATTCACCACCGCTTCCACCTCGTCGGCCACCGACTGCTCCTGGCCGACTCGGCCGGGAACGAAGGGGACCAGTTGATGGGTGATGACGTCGCCCGTCTCAGCACCGGGGAACGTCGTGAGCGACCAGTCGTAGAGCTGGGGTTGGGCGTTGGAGAACGCGATAAGGCGCTCGTCCCGTGAGCGGTAGTGCCAGTTGAGCCGCTTGCTCCCGATCGGGGGTGGGAGCAACGCGCTCATGACGTCGAGCACCGACTCAAAGTCCTTCGACATCGAAGTAGCGGCCAGCTCGTCTTCGTCGTCCTCATCGTCGTCGGCGGCGCTACCCGAGGCGAAGAAGGCAGTCGGGGGGAGCTGGTGGGGGTCGCCGGCGACGACCGCCTGGCCTGCGCGCATGAGGGCGCCGACGGCGCTCTCGGGAGTGACCTGGGATGCCTCGTCGAAGATGACGACATCGAAGCAACGCTCGACGGGCAACACCTGAGATACCACAAGCGGGCTCATTGCCCAGCATGGCTTCAAGGCGGTGAGGACATGCGGCGCCTGTTGGAACAGGAGCCGTACCGGGACGTGGCGCCGCTTCTTGCCCGCTTCGTGGGTGACGAGTTGGGACTCTGTCGGGTAGGCGTCACGAGTGGCGATCACGTTCTCGGCGACGGCCCGGCGAATACGGGCTGGTGTCGTAGCGATGTGGCGCATGTCGGAGCTACGGAACTCCTCCACCGTCCTCGTGTAGGCGTCGCCGTCGAACGTGCCGATCTCAGGATCGGTCAAACTGACGGCGTCAAGGACGGACGACCGCCACACAAAGCGCAGGCAGGCGACAGACTGGTCGACAGCGAGGTTGCGGTCTTTGAGCTCGGACAAGAGACCAAGGAGGCCAGCCCCTTGCAGAGCCACTGTGAGGCGGTAGAGCTCGGGCAACTTGTAGAGCGTCTCTCGGTCGTTGATGAAGACCCGAAGGCGGTCCGCGAGTTGCTCAGGCCCAAGCTCTTCGAGCTCGCTCTGCCCGAGAGCGCGTTCGAGCTGATTCAGCTCGGCAAGCAGCTGGCCATAGGTACCCTCGGCGCCGACCAGGTCGGGCGGCAGTCGGGGGATCCCGCCGTCGGTGCAGACGGGCTGCCAGTCGGACAGCAGAGCTTTGGCTCCGACGAGGGCGCCGTACAACTGCGCGGCATTGCTCGAGTCATCCTTCGCGCACGCCTTGGCGGAGCGCGTGGCCGATCGGTATGCGCTGTCGAAGAGACGATGCCAGAGGCGTCCGAACCCGCCCTTTGTGGCAGGAGTGAGCGCCGCCAGCGTCGACTCGAAGTCGAGAGAAAAGACCGTCGGTTCGAAGCGGTCGAGCGCGCCAGATGCTCGGTGCAGCAGGTCGAGCGTTCGAGCCCAGTCAGCCACCGTGTCGGGCCGGGTGAGGCCGACTGTTGTCAAGGCACCTTCGATGCGCTGAGTGGCTTTGGGAAGCGTGTGCTGGGTGAAAGTCGTCATCGAATCCATCACGGCAGCGCCCTGCTCAGGAGTGGTAATCGACCCTTGGGTGAGAGCGGGCAGCCACGGACTATCCGTTGCCTCGATGGTGAGACCGCCCATGCCGACAAAGCGCTCGAGGTCGGCCTCGGCGGCCCGGAATGCCTCAGCGGTGAGTGAGCTCAACGCGCTCGCTCCGAGGCGCTCCTCGCTCTTGACCGAATCAACGACTCCGATCAATGCCGCCTGGAGCCCGTAGACGGAGATGCCCCACGGGGCGCGCGTTTGATGCAGCGCGGCGGTGCGGCGCACGAGGGCATCACGCCGACGCACGAGCTGCTCTTGTGCAATCACCATGTCGGTCCGCGGCGCCGTGGCCGCGTCGGCCAGAGACTTGGCGAACTGCTGTGCGAGTTTGCCCTTTGCCCCGGGGCCGTCGTGGAGGTCCAGGACCAAGTCGCCGAGTCCGACCTTTTCGAGCCGACTGAGCACGGCATCGATGGCGGCACGCTTTTCGGCCACGAAGAGGACGCGCTTGCCCCGCGCTGACAAGGTGGCGATCAGGTTGGCGATGGTCTGGGACTTGCCAGTACCCGGCGGACCGTCGACGACGAGGTCAGCTCCCGCCACGATCGCGTTGATGGCGTAGCTCTGAGAGGAGTCTGCGTCGAGGACCAAGAACTCGTCGGCCGGGGGAGTGAAGTCCGGTGCGCTGGGTGAGACCTCGCCGTGTCGATCACGCAGCTCTTGGCGAGCGCCCTCATCGCCGGCGATGGCACAGATGAGGGTATTGCGCAAGAGCAGGTCCTCAGCAGCCGCGAGGTCGTTGACCATTGGAAGCTTGGCGTAGCTGAAGTTGGCCAGCACGACCCGGCGGTCAACCCCGAAGCCGGCGATCTGCGCTCCTTCTTTGACCAGACGATCGAAGAGCGGGCCTGCATCGATTGGGTCGGCGTCGGGATCGATGAGATCGAGCAGGGTCTCGGACGAGATGCGGACTTCGAAGTCCTTAGCCAGGACGTGCAAGAGCGTGGGGTTGATCTCCCACTCCCCCGGGAGTGACAGCTCGAATTCTTCGGCAGCGCTGCCATGAGGGGAAAGGTGCGCCTGGCAGAGGAGCACCGGCGCGCAAGGAGTGAACGTACTTCTCGTGTTGGTCCAGGTCGCCATTCCCCAGGCTGCGAAGAGCGTGCGCAGTCCGCGCTCTTCGAAGTTCTCCTCGGCTCGTGCACGGATGGCCCTACCACGCCGCGCTGCCTGTGCTAGGAGGTCAGGCTCAAAGGCTTCCGAGAAGCGCAAGGTGTGACCAGCCAGCAGCTGCTCCCGTGCCACGTCGCCGGCGTCAGCCAGATCCAAGGTCCCGGCTTTGAGGTCCCGATAACACAGCAGCGTGTTGCGCCCGGAGATGTCGATCAGTTGGCCCGTCCAGTCCTTGACGGCCCGGCTGATCCGCTTGCCAAGGGTCTCGTCGAACTCGCTTTCCGCCTGAGGTTGTGTGCCGTCCATCGCTGCCCCCCTTGTGGGTCTCCCGCCGCGGACTCCCGGTACGCCAGCGCAAGGTTACGACAGGGACGTCTCCAGCGGGATAGTGGACCACACCTTCGCGAGCGAGCAAGCCGGCGTGCCGGCGGCGGCCACTACGTCGACTATTCGAACTGGAGTGAGGTGTCCGGTGTACCCCAGAGGTGTCGGGCACGGCGGATCTACAGTTCGATGGCATGGCCCGAACCTGCGTGTTCTGTGGAGGAACTCCGTTGACCCGGGAACACGTATTCCCGCGGTGGTTGGCCGGAGTCCTGCCCGAACAGGAACGGTGGCGAGGGCAGGACTTGGCGGTCGTCGGCAAGGAGTCGACTACGGCGGCCGGCCTGCCCACAACAACGCGGGAGATGGGAGAGCGGTTCACCGATTCGACAGTTTCTCGCGTTTGCGCGTCGTGCAACCACGGGTGGATGAACGACCTCGAAGAGACATCGCGGTCCGAGCTGACGCTGCTCATCAAAGGTGACACAACCACCATGTCCATAGAGCAAGCCAGGTCGCTGGCGTTCTGGGTAGCCAAGACGTGTGTGATGGCGCAGCTCACTCATCCCGAGAGCGCCGCAACATCGCCGAGTCTGTACCACCTGATGTACCGGGATCGGATACCTCCTCCTGGGATGCGGATCTGGGCGCTCGCCACCGACACCGACGAGTGGAGCGTGCGCATGCAGCACGTCGGGCTCCTCTACGGAGATACGTCAACCCTGGAGTTCTCCGAGCCGTGCAACACGCATTCGACGACCATCGGACTCGGCAAGGTTGCGTTCTGCATTATGGCAACCACGGCCAGGTTGCCCCTTCCTTCGCTGGAGGACATTCCCCCGCTGAAGGCTGTCCGCCTCTGGCCGGACCCGTCACCGTTTCCGTGGAGTCGGACAAACCCCCTAGACGACGTCTCCCTCTGGATCGTCAGCGACCTGCTTCAGCTGTGGGTAGGTGATGACGACGACGACTTCTTGAACGCACTGATGGAAATTGGCCTTCGGAACATGTAGGCGGATCAGGGAAGAACCTTCTTGTTCACCGCGGCGGCTGAATCACCACTGGTAGCCGCCGGAGCACGATGGGAGGGATTGCTGAGGTTCTGGGCGAGCCCGTCAAGCGGGAGTTGGTGCCTGGGATACCGCCTCCACCGGGGGCTTCGGGAGGTACCGGCCGAGCACGTTTGTCAGCTCTGCCACGTCTTCGGGCTCGTAATCGAGATGCTCACGATAGAAATGCAGCCTCCGGCGGTTCTCCTCCAGTACTTCGGCCCACCTTCGGACCCAGACCCTGTAGTTCCCACCCTCCGTATACAGGCCCGGCGGCTGCCCCGGCTTGTTCGACAGCTCCTCGACAACCTCATCGATGTCATCGCCGAGGAGCCAGAACTCCCACGTGACTTTGCTTGTGCGAAAGCGCTCGTCTCGGCTGACTGCTACCGCGTAGTTCGTGATCTGGCCCAGCTCTGTCTGCGAGAGGCGCACGCTCGGACGCTTCAGCTCGACAACGAGGTGCTCGCGGCGGTCGGCGAAGAACGCCGCTTTGGAGAGCATCAGGTCCACGATCCTCGTGTGCCCCTCGGTGTCGGTCACCGGCGCGTCAACCGACTCATCGGAACCAAGCAGAGCGTAGTGGGTCTCGAGAACCTTCGTCAGGCCCTGATCATCGACAGCCAGCGTGTAGGTTTCGCCGAACACCCAGGTCTTCCCGTTGGCCAAGATTCGGTGCAGCTCAGTTCGTTCGAGCAGGCGGTTCTTCTTGTCGAGATCGAACAGGATGTTCTCCAGGTCGTGAATGAACTGCAGCCGATCGGCGACGGTCTTGTTCAGGTAGATGATGGACGCCAACGTCGTGCGTTCGAGAAGATGGTCAAAGTCGGCGAGTTGCTGCGGCGTTAGGTCCAGAACCTCCTTGAGGACTCGGTGAAGGGCTCCGGGTGGCTGACCGAGCGCCTCTTTGATGAGTCGCAGCGAAAGCTTGGCAGCCTTCGGCTCCGTGGCAACGGCTGAGGCCGCTGTCGATGCTACGACGTCAAAGACCTGGCGCTCTTGCGCCTCGGCCGGCGTGGTCGCCGGACCAGAGTACGGGTACACCTTCTGTGCTTTCCAACGTTCGATTTGCTCTGCTCGCCGATGGCTGACCAGTTCGTCCAGTACGCCACGAATCGCCTCGCGCGCGGCGTCGATGATCGGGACGAGAACAGGATGGCCGAATTCGCCCAGCAACAACTCGTTCGCGTGGTGGGTGAACCCCGGCCAGACGAGATACGCCGTGTATCGGACACCGGGTGCACTCTCGATGCGATCGGTTATCTCATGGAGGGCCACGCCATCTCCATCGCAAAGGACGAGTGACGGTTCGATCGTCTTCGCCTCCAGCTTCCATTGCAGAAATCTCAGCACCGGTGTTCCGTGGTCCCCGCCAAGCGCCTCATCGAGTGGGATCTCGCGCTGATCCTCCAGGATCGTCATGGGGTCGAGCGGGGTGCCGTCAAACGTCACAGTCACTGACGGGAACTTGATGAGGTAGACGGCGAAGCGGGTGACTAGCCACTGCTGCGCCGCATCAGCAAGCAGGCGATGTGCGTGCTCGCGTGGCCGAGTGATGCGAACGACGGTTCCCGCGTTGCCACTGGCGATTGGCTCTGGATCACTGACGGTGAACTCCGAGCTGTCGAGCGTGCCTGTGACGATCGTGCGCTGGAGTGATCCATCGAACGTCTCGGCAATGCTCGACCATTCCACCGTTGCTCCGACGGCGAATGCTCGAAAGCGCCCTGCCCCCTCTTTGCCGTGAAGCGGGCGCTTGCCGTTCTTGGACGACGGGCTCATCTTTTTCCACGACCCGCCAAGCTTTCGGAAGTCGCGGACCGCTTCGTCGTGTGTCATTCCATGACCGTCGTCGGCTAGCTGCACCGTCTCGACGCCCTCGAGGTCGGTTCGACCGATCGACACCGTGATCACCTCGGCCTCGGCGTCCAGAGCGTTCCAGATCAGCTCCGCGATTCCCGCCAGGGGCTGAGTCGGACGTGCCAGGCGGTCAAACTGGTCGACATCGACTTGAACAACAAACCGCTCACTCACGGCTGAGTTCTAGCAGGAGGGTGTGTCGCGGCACCCGCCTGCCGCTATCCCGCTGCTGGTGGACGGCACACAAGGCGCTGCGTCAGTACCTCGTGCGCAGTGCCGACATGGACCTGTCGAGGTCTGCTCCGCCACGTCCACGGTGGAGCGCCGTCCCCGCGGCAGCGCACCGGGGCCAACGACATCGTGCTTCAGATTCCGGTCGGTATTTAGGATCACACAGGGTCATCTCGATGAACGGCGGACCCGGCTTCGCCGGAATCGGCGGGCGCCGATCACTGTTTTTGGTGAGGCCGGGGAGTTCACACCCAGGTCAGCCGCAAGCGGCTGACCTCGTCGAGTTTCCCCGCTGCCGGGCCCGGCCTGTCAAGTGACACCGGCCCGCCACACGTGGCGGTCCTCGGCTCCGCCGGTCGCTTGACCGTCCTCGTCGTGTTCGCTGAAGAAAAGCGGTCAACCCATCGTGACCTGGTCCGCCAGGCGACATCGACACCGGTGTCGATGTCTGTGTCGATGTGCGTGTCGACTTCCGTGTCGACCTCGAGAACGCACCTTTGCCCGGTTGCACTTCGGTCTCACGGAATCGCTGCGCTCGTGGTCTGTCGCTCAAATGGCTTCGGGGCGGTTGAGCGCGAGGGTGCCCCCTGTCCGTCTGCGCTCTCCAGCCCGCCTGGTGGTGGAGCCGTGGCATCATTTGTATCGTGAAGGTTCAGGCCCTCGATGCGGCCGATCGTCGTGGAGCAGTGTCTGGCTGGATCGTCGCCCCGTGTCTCTTTGTCGTCGCCGTGATCATTTCGCTGGCCCAATTTCTGGCGGCCACCCAGGCAGACCCAAATGAACCTGGTTCGCCTTCGTGGAGGCTGCTCCTGTTCATCGTCTGCGCCGGTATCGCAGGTCTCGCTGTGCTCATCTGGCCGGACGCTCGCCGGTGGTTCCTCGCCGCGCCATATGGCTTCGCGATCGTCGCGGTGACCCTGTTGACATCGTGGAGCACTGCAAATGGCCTTTACCTTTCTTCCCCTTCATACCTCCAGCACACCCCGGGGCCGCTGGCTACCGCTGGGGCCTTGCAGGCCCTTCGCTCCACAACGTGCGTGACGGTTCACGACAGCCCCGTACAGCTCCTGCCAACGCCGTATGAACGGTGCGCCGCCGCCGGGGAGGTGGACTACCAATATCCGACTAACTCGAACTGGAATCTCCCGTCCAGCGTCGGTCTGATCTTTCGCCCTGACGGGACGCAACCTGAGACTCCCGACGTGTGCGTCAGACGCCTCAGCCACAACTGGTGGGCCGAGATGGGAAGCTACGGAGCCGGCCGCCCCTGTGCGCCCTTGTTCCAATTTGTTGGAGGAGGCTGACCGCGGCGGTTCTCGAACCTCGGCTATCTCAGACAGCGCGTCTCGTGGCGGCCTCGAAGGCGACCCCGCTAGCGCCGAATCGGCATCTGGGCGGCTTGGCCGACCCCCCAAGCCATTTGAGCGACAGACCGCTAGTGGCGCACCCGGTCTGCCCTCGCCACAAGATTCGCTGCCAGACGAGAGACCTCGTCCTCCGAGAACCTCTGAGTCAGTGGAGTCCCAACTACGGCGAACCGAGATCGGCAGTAGCACGAGACGTCGGACACTCCATCTGGGCCTTCTGTCGCGACGGTGGTGAACTCACGGCCACCTGGTCTCCAGCTGGCGAGCGTGTCCCAATCGAAGAAGTGCGACCAGCCGACGATGGTGACTCCTGAAGCGACCGTCGTCTTCACGCGGCGGAGGTTCATCGCCTTCTCGATGAGAGGCGCCACTTCGGCCGGCGACAGAGGGACTCTGACGTTGATCCGAGCAGCCCGTGCGTCTTGCCAAGGTGGCACGTATGACTTCTTGCCAAATCGGCGCTTCTTGTCGGTGGCAGCGTGGCGCAGGTAAGCGAGCGCAGGACCGCCAACGACGACGACGACGATCGCTAGGAGGGCCAACGCTTCGCCTCGGTTCGGTAGGAGGAAGCGCTTCAAGCCTCCCACTACGACGTGCTGGCGTCGGCGGAGCTCACTCTTCAGGTCGTCCAACGACTCCGCGAGCCAAGTATCGGTCTCGCAGCCCGAAGTTCTTGCAACGCTCTGACCTCGTTCGACAGCGGTGTCGATGTTCGCGCCGATCTCTGTGTCGACTTCCGTGTCGACTACAAGGGCGCACCTTTGCGGGATGCAACCCTTCACATCGACCCCGACGGTCGGCTGAGCCGTGCTCAGCATCTCGCGCATGGGCCTTGGGGCCGAGAAGTACTACCTCGACACCGTCGCCCGCGGCTTCGAGGAGTACTACTCAGGTGCGGGAGAGTCGCCAGGGCTATGGATGGGCGCCGGCTGTTTCGACCTCGGCCTTTCGGGCGAGGTGGCACCGGACGACCTCCGAGCCGTCCTCTCGGGACTCTCGCCTCAAGACCGATCCGAGCTCGCCGTCAACCGAGTGCCGCCCGAGCGCCGTGTCGCCGGCTTCGACCTCACGTTCTCAGCCCCGAAGTCGGTCTCAGTGCTCTACGGGCTCTGGTCCGACGAGGTCTCGAACGAGGTGCGCGAAGCCCACCGCGAGGCGGCGCTCGATGCTCTCGGGTACCTCGAGTCCCATGCCACCTATGCCCGTCGAGGGAAGAACGGCATGACGACGCTCAAGACCTCGGGCTTCGTCGCCGCCGGCTACACCCACCGCACGAGCCGCAACGGGGACCCCCAACTGCATACCCACGTCCTTGCCGCCAACCTTGTGCATGCGAGCGACGGCCGCTGGTCGACGCTCTACTCGAACCGCCTGCACCAGCACATCCGCACCGCCGGCTTCGTCTACCAGGCCTCGCTCCGCCACGGACTTTCTTGCCGGCTCGGGGTGACCTTCGGTCCCGTCGTGAAGGGCGCGGCTGAGATCGCCGGCATGCCGGAGAAGCTCTTGAAGCGGTTCTCGACGCGACGGGCGGAGATCGTCTCTCGCCTCGACGAGCTCGACGGCAGCTCGCGGAGAACGCGCGAGCTCGCGGCGCTCGAGACGCGCCAGCCGAAGGACCTCGCAAAGTCAGAGGACACGATCGGCTTGCGGGAGCGCTGGCGGAGCGAGTGCCTCGAACTCGGCTTCGGGCCGGCGGAGCTCAATGTCGTCTTCTCCCGTCCACCTCGCTCACATGAGATCACCGAGAAGCTGGCGGGCGAGATCCGAAAGGCGCTCTTCGGGTGGACCGGTCTCACGAAAGACGTCTCTGTCTTCGAGCGGCGCGACTTGGTGAGAGGCATCGCCGAGCGCCTCGCGAACGGGGGGCGCCTCTATCAGATCGAGCACTTCGCCGAATACCTCCTCGGCGACCCCGAGGTCGTCCGCCTCGACCGGGTGGCTCGATCGGGTGAGGAGTTCTTGACGACGAAGGGGATGCTCGAGGTCGAGGCGAAGCTCCTCAACTACGGCGTCACGCTCGGTGCTGTCGGAAAGAAGGTGCCGGGCGAGATCGTCGAGGCGGTCCTCTCAGAGCGGCCCGAGATATCAGAGGAACAGGCCGAGATGGTGCGCAGGCTCACGACGAGCGGGGAGGGCCTGCAAGTCGTGGTCGGGAAGGCCGGCACCGGCAAGACCTACGCCCTCGACGCCGCCCGGGCGGCCTTCCAGCGCGCCGGCTACCTCGTCTACGGGACCGCACTCTCGGCAAGGGCAGCTTCTGAGCTCGAGTCAGGCTCCGGCATCCCGTCGTGCACGCTCGCGCGCTTCATGGACCTGGACAACCTCCTCGGGGTAGAGGCTAAGAGCGTCATCGTGGTCGACGAGGCCGGCATGGTGAGCACGCGCGACTTGGAGCGGCTCGTCTTCCACGCGACGAGGCGAGGCGCGTCTGTCATCCTCGTCGGCGACGACCGCCAGCTGCCCGAGATCGAGGCGGGCGGAGCCTTTCGGGCACTCTCTCAGCTCCTCGACGCGATACAGCTGACAGAGAACCGCCGCCAGCACGAGCCCTGGGAGAGAGAGGCGCTCGACGAGCTGCGCTGCGGGGACGTCGCGAACGCGGTCGTCGCCTACACCGAGCACGAGCGGCTCCACCTCTGCGACTCAGCACCTGCCACTCGCGCCGCCATGGTCGCCGACTGGGCAGTAGCACGGGGAGAGGACACGAGCGCGCGGATGTACGCCCTCGCGCGATCCGACGTCGAGGAGCTGAACCGGCTCGCCCGGGCCGAGCTGAAGAGCTCAGGCGTGCTCGGCGACGACATCCTGCAAGTCGGCGACCGGGCCTATGCAGTCGGCGACGAGGTGCTCTTTTGTAGGAACGACCGCGACCTCTCGGTCCTTAACGGCACGCGCGGCACCGTCACCGGCCTCGACGGCGACCACCTCCTCGTCGAGACCGACCGCGGACAGCGGGCGGTCCCGCTCGGGTACCTGGAGGAGGGCCATCTCGCACACGGCTACGCATCGACGATCCACAAGGCACAGGGCGCGACGGTCGACCGCGCCTTCGTCCTAGGAGGAGAGGCGATGTACCGCGAGGCCGGCTACGTCGCCTTGAGCCGGGCACGCGAGCGCACCGACATGTACATAACCGCCTCCGCCTTCGACGAAGGGCTCGCAGGCGACTGGGGCAAGCCAGGGATCACCGACGCCCTCTCGGCCTCGCGCGCAAAGGAGCTCGCGACCGAGTTCTTAGACCCGAAGCGCGCGGCCGAGATCGAAAGCGAGCAGGCTGCCCTCAAGGACCGCCTCAGAGACCAGCCTCATGATCCGAAAGACGAGCGCAGGTTCCTCGAGAAAGATCGTGCGCAACTGGATCACTGGCCGGAGGCCCCAGCCCAGAGCCGCGCCGAGCTCGCGGAAAAGGATGCCCGCGTGCACGAGAAAGAGACCGCCCTGGAGATCTTCAAGGCTGCGCACCGGCCAGAGCTCGAGCGCAAAGGGGTGCTCGATGCGGCACGTCGCATCGGGACCCGGCTCCTCGGAGCGGCGGCCGTGCAGCACCCATCGCCGGAGCTGACAGCCCGACTAGGTGAGGTCCCCGAGCTCCCGATCGAGCGGTCGCTCTGGTCCCGGGCGGCGGGAGTCGTCCAACATCACTGGCAGCGGCTCTCTCGCGCCGGGCGCGACGACGAGTTGGAGCGGCCCGAGCGCGCACGAGAAGACCTCAAGCGCGAGCTGTTCGACATCGGGTGGCAAGACAAGGGGCGTTCTCGCGGGATCGACGACGACCGAGGCAGGTCGCTGTAGCCGCGCTCCGACTTCCCGGATGTGCGTGTCACGGTCAGTTATTCAGCTCGTGCGGTCTCGCCCGCGAGCGGATCGCCTGTTGCCGCATCGACGGCCACTGGAAACACCGTGGCAATCGCGATCCGAGGCAAGATCGTCGCGATTACCGCGAGGAAGTATTGCGCGTGCACCCCGCCGCCGGGCTGGCCAAGCAGCTTGCTGGAACCGAAATAGAGACCCCAAACGAGGGCAATGGCGATCAGAGCGCTCGCGGCAATGACCTCCATGGGCGCGGCCTCGAACCTCGGCTGCATCGCTGTTGCACGCGCAATGGCGAACGCGTACCAGAGGCCCGCGATTGCTCCCAGCAGCATCCAGACCGAGGGGAGAGCATCCAGGCCGCGAGCCCCAGCGGGCGGGTCCCACACCTTTGCCACGAAGACGTAGCCGATCGCCGCACACCCGGCTGGTAGTCCGAGGGCTACCAAGAAGCGACTGCGGAGATGGCTCATGCCTGCGATGCCGATCGCCAGGCGAGCAAGCAGCAGGCCCACTGGATAGAGCATCAAGGCGTGCCAGTACGTATCGCGCTGAGAGTCAAGAAAGAGTGAATCTGCGGCAACGTTCCATGTGACGAGAGCCGCGCCGGCGATCACAACGAGAGCCACCTCGACCCAGGACTTGAGTGGGCGTCCCTCAAGGGCGCGCCATAGCGCGAACGCCAGCCAAGCACCCGATATCAAAGATGCAGCTACCCAAGTCCCTGTTGACAGCGCCGCGTGGTACGCAGCGCACTGAACCCCGCCCACGGTGCCGACGATGCAAGCGCGACTTGGCTTGAGTGGCGCTACGGCGGCAGCACGAAAGGCCAGAGCCGAGAGAAGGGACGCGCACTCGACGAGAATCGCAACTGACGCGCCCAAGAGGCGTCTTCGTGTCGACGCGGTCAACCGCTCCCCAGCGTGACCCAACTCAAGCCCACACGATGAGCTTATCGCTGGCGCCCGGAGCCAATCGAGGAAGCTTCGCTGGTCCGAGCATGTCCGGCCTAATGGCATTGGATGACTTCGCCTTCGCTTCGAACGGCATCGATGAGGCCGACGTGTGGGCCCGCCCTAGGATGTACCACCTACCTTCACTGCCCTCGATCTCGATCCAGAGCTCCGGCCGTATTTCGGGGTCAGGTTCACTCATTGGACAGGGTTACCGAGAGCCGAGAGTCCTTGCATGAGCCTGTGTCGCGCCTCGAAAGGGCCAGCGACAGCCCGCGCCAGCAGAATTTTGTACCCCTCTGACCTGGGGCGACGCGGCCGTGTCGACTTCCGTGTCGACTACACAGCCGTCTGATGGCGCCATGACACGACACCATGACAACAAGAACCCCTTCCCGATGCACCGCGTGCTCGGAGAGGACCCAGCACTCCCGGTCTGGCAGGCTTGCGAGCTCGACCTGCGGCGCTTCGAGACGACATCCGAGCTGCGCGAGCACCTCCGCTGGGCCGCCACACGGCGCCAGGCCGACAGGGCGCTCTCCGCCGTCTGTCGGCTGAAGGTCGCGGACCGCTGGAGCCTGCCGGGGGAGCTCTTAGTAGAGGCCTTCTCCGACGAGCTCTGCCGGGTGCTCGACGGCCTCGAGCTCCGGCGCAGCCCCGACCGGAGCGACTGGCTCGCGGTCAGCGAGGCGTCGCTCCAGAGCGTGGCGCACGAGTCCGTCCTCGTCGGCGAGGAGCAGTCCGGACGACTGCTCATGTCGCGCACCTGGGCTCGCACCTTCCGGGTGCTCCAGAGGACAGACTCTGCGCTCCTCGGCGAGGCAGAGGCCCTCATGGCCCGGGCGGCCCTTGCGGTCCTCGACCACTGGCAGGCCCTGCGGGATCGCCACGTCCTCGACCGCCTCGCCGGCCGCATCGCACGCCCGAGCGAAGCGCTTCGCGTGGCGACCGACGCCGAGCGGACCGGGCGGAGCTTCGACCGCCTCTGTCGCGAACGCGGCTTGTCGCCCTATGTCGCCCGGTTGCAGGTGCGCGAGTGCCACGAGAGAGCAGCCCTCCGCAGGACGGCGCTCCGGCTCCTCACCCTCGAGCTCGACACCGCCCATCTCGAGCTCATCGGTGAAGAGGACGGAGACATCGGCGACAACGAGGACTTTTCCTGCGACCTCGACGACGAATGGTACGAGCAATGAGGGCGGGCTCAGTCGATCGAGTCGAGCTCGGCGAGACGGTTGCGGATCGCCTCGTAGCTCCGCTGCAGGAGAGAGGCGTTCTTCCCGAGGTTCGCGAGGATCTCCTCCCAGGCACGCTCGACCGTAGCGGGGTTGCCCGTCGCCCCTGCGGCGGTGAGGAGGTCGTCTCCCACGCCGGTGTCCTTCGTCGCGACAAGGGCGCGAGTGAGGCCGGCGAGCGCCTCGCCCGGCACGCCGCCTTCGAGGCAGCTGTTCGCGAACGCGCCCGCCGCCTCAATGATGGCGACCGAGATCTCAGAGACGAGCCCTCCCGAGAGCGCCCACTCGTAGCGGCCGTCCGGGACGCCAGAGAAGAGCGGGCCGCGCACGAGCAGGAGGGCCTCGTCGAGCACCTGGCGGCGTTCTGGTCCCTCGAGCCCGCTAGAGCGCTCGACGAGGCGCTGGAACGAGTGCCAGTCGGTCTCGACTGCCTCGCCGAGGCCGTAGGTGTGCCCGGATACTTTCGGGAAGTTGGCGCGCCCAGCCGCCCGCCGCGCGGCGGTGACGTAGGTGCGGAAGGTCTTGTCGGCGAGCTTCTCGGTCCCGTCGTCCGCGAGGGGCCAGAGCTCGGAGCGGAGCTCCTCGGGGCTGAAGCGCCGGGGCTTTTGGCACGCGAGGAAGCAGAGGATCTCGATCGCGATGAGGCGCTTGGTCGGGAGCTCGAGGTCGCGGATGCCGACCTCGCCCATCACCGCTATGTACGGCGCGGGTCGGGGCAGAGCTCCCGGTGCACCGGTCTCCTCGGAGGGCTCTCCGGTCCCGTCGGCTTCCTCGGCGGCACTCGGCGCGGCCGTCTCGACGGCGGGAGTCCCGACGAGCGCCGGCTCGATCGGCTCGCCCCCGGCGTCGTAGGCGTATGGCCCGAGGCGTCGCTGGCGCCGGCGGACGAAGACGGGGATGAGCAAGATCACCGGCACGAGGACGACGAGCGTGCTCGAGACGGCGATGACGATCACGGTCGCCACGACAGAGTGGCCGGGCCTCGCAGAGCCGCCGGCGGGAGCCGGCGGCTTGGCATGGCTGTGCCGGACCGCACCGGTGGCGGCCTTGAAAGCCCGGGCCGGCGGGAGCGAGATCGGGAAGCTCGCCGTGCCGGAGACGGTCACGTCCATCGGCGCCCCGTTGGCGGTGCTGAGCGCCGGGATGGTCCCAGGCGTGAGCTCGAGGGTGCCGCGGGTGACGTCCCACGGGACATCGAAGAAGTAGGTTCCGGACAACAAGTTGGAGGGGTTGGGAGAGCTCGTACTGGCAGGGTCCGGCGCGAGCACCCTCCCGCCCGGGAGCACGAGGCGCATCCGCCCGGGCGGCAGCGACTCGCTCCAGCCGACCTCGAAGTACTTCGGCGGAGCCTCCTCGGCGAGGTTCAGCTGCAAGAAGGCGCCGTGCATCCCTCCATGCACGAGCGGGTCGGCGGGCGAGAACCAGCTGAGATCGGCCGAGAGGAGCTCGAGCTCGTCCGGCTGGGAGAAGTGCCGGGCACGATCGACGTCTTCGAGCGTGACGGTCTTGTCGATCCTCTCGGACACCTGCGAGTCGTTCGAGGACCGGTAGAGCGCCAACGGCGAGGCGGTGACGCGCTTTCCGCTTCGGAGCGAGAGCTCCTGTGTGCTGCCGGCGTCGATCACCTCGAAGCCGACGCTGGCAGACTTCGGGACCGCGAGTGCCCAGCGGTTCGAGCCGGCCGAGTAGTCCGCACCGAGGATCGGCACGGCCTTCCCGTTCACGACGAAGGCAAGGTGCGTTGTCTCGGTCGTGTCCCACTCCGGCCCGGTGTCGAGCCGGTAGCTCACGAGGGCGACCGACTCGCCGGGCGCCGCCGTCATCCCCGCCATGCCGCTCTGGCTCGACGCGATGCAGGGCTGATCGGCGTATCCGAGCACTACAAGGCTGAAGTCGAGGCCGTTCAGCCGGCCGTCGCCCGGGATCCGCAGGCCGGATGGCGGGGAGAAGTAGTCCGTCGGGACGGTGTCGGAGATGGCGACGCCGCTGCAGGCAGCGAGCACGTAGCGACCAGTGGTCCTGGGGATGGCCGTACTCGGGGAGCGCGCGCAGACGCCAACCGCCGCCGCAAGGGCCACGCACAATACGAACCGCCGAAGCGCTCCCGCCAAGGAGGCGGGCCGCCAAACTTGAGCCACTGCCGTGACCTCCGCCTGCCAATTGATTCCCGTTCGACGAGCACAGTAGCCGACAAGATCGTGTGGGCAAAGTGATGCGCCCGGCGAGAGAAGAGACCTCGCTGCCGGCGCTCCTCGACGCGCCAGAGCTCGCGAAGCGGCTCGGGATTACCGAGCGGCACGTGCGACGCCTCGTCGCCGAACGACGCATCCCCTTCGTGAAGGTCGGGCGCTTCGTCCGATTCAACCCGAGCGCAGTCGCCGAGTGGCTCGAGCGGGCGACCGTAGAGGCAAGGCGATGAGCGTCAAGGTGCAGTCGAAGGTCTGGGAGCACTCACAGGCGAGCGGCAACACGCTGATGGTTCTTCTGAAGATCGCTGACAACTGCGACGACGCGGGACGCAACGCGTGGCCGTCGATCCCGACCATCGCTCGCTACTGCCGCTGCTCGGACGCGACCGTGCAGCGGGCGATCCGCGAGCTCGAGGACCTCGGCGAGCTCGAAGTCACAAGGAAAGGCGGCGGCTCGAGGCCTGGTTCGGCCTATGCGACGAACCTCTACCGTGTCGTCCTAGAGAGGTTGCATTCTGACACCTCTGAATTATCCACAGCGGTCGCACCTGTGAAGGAGAGAGGTCGCAAAACAGACGATTCAGAGGTCGCACCTGTGACGTCCAATTCATCAATTGAACCATCCAGAACCGCGGCCGACTCGAATCGCAACATGAGCGTGGCCCACCTGCGTCTCGCACGAGAGTCCTTAGGAATCGAAGCAAGACAATCGGAGACCGAACCGCCGCTCCTCGAGAACGGCGATGTTTCACCTTCCCCTGAGGTACGAGCCGGCAACGTCGAGCGCGGCGATGCGAACGACAGTCGAGGTGCAGACGATGAGTGACTCCGACTCACGAGTCGACGATCTGCTGCTGCTGACCCCAGAGGACGCTGCCGCCGCACTCTCGATCGGACGGACGACGATGTACGCGCTCCTCTCGAGCGGAGCGATCCGGTCGGTGGCTATCGGGCGGTCGCGTCGCGTACCGGTCGCCGAGCTCCACTCGTACGTCCACAGGCTCCTCGAGCCGGTCGAGGAGTGAGACAGGTGCCCGGTACGATTCCGGTGGCAGAAGAGCGTTCTCTCTCCCAGCCGTCTCGTCGGCGCTGTGCTGACCTACCTAATGGACAGATGAACCCCGCTAAGGCGGAAGGGAGGCGCAGGTGAGCGTTTCGCCGCGCGAGGCCAGAAAGGGGCGCGTCTACGACGTGCGACTGCGCGGACCGGACGGGCGCGCCTACAAGCGCACCTTCAGGACACGCAAAGAAGCCACCGAGTTCGAGGCCAACGAGATCGCCAAGCGCACTCGTGGCGAATGGATAGATCCCGCCGCCGGCCGGGTCACCATCGGCGAGTTCAGCGGCGAGTGGATGTCACACCGCGCCGATCTGAGACCACGGACTCGTGAGCTCTACGACTGGCTGTTGCGCAAGCATGTCCTGCCGCAGCTCCGTGACATCCGGGTCGGCAAGCTCCAGCCGGTCGACGTTCGAGCCTGGCACGCTGAGCTCCTGAACCGAGGAGTCGGGCCGGTCACCGTGGCGAAGGCGTACCGCCTTCTTCGAACGGTCCTCCAGACGGCCGTCACTGATGGTGTGATCGCACGGAACCCGTGCGCCATCCGCGCAGCCGGGATCGAGCGAAGCGCTGAGCGACCGACTGCCACCGTCGACGAGGTCGATCGCTTGGCAAGCGCAGTCGACGAACGACATCGCATGCTGGTCCTCCTCGCCGCCTACTGCGGTCTCCGACTCGGCGAGCTCCTCGCTCTCCGCAGAAGTCGGATCGATCTGGATGGAGGACTCCTTCACGTCGTTGAGACCCAACATGAACTCGCCGACCGGCGGACAGTGATCGGCCCGCCGAAGACCGACGCCGGCCGGCGCGATGTCGCGATTCCACCCCATCTTCTCGCCCCACTCGAGGACCACCTGCGTCGCTTCGTCGCGCCGGAGGACGACGCTCTCGTGTTCGCAGGCCAAAAGGGAGGTTGGCTGCGGCGCTCGCTGTGGAACGCCAAGTGGCGAGCCGCTCGCGAGAAAGTCGGTCTGCCGCACCTGCGATTCCACGATCTGAGACACACCGGCAACACCCTCGCTGCTGGAACTGGCGCTTCAACGCGTGAGCTGATGAACCGCCTCGGTCATGCGTCACCAGAGGCAGCCCTCCGCTACCAGCACGCGACGCCCGACCGAGACTTCAAGATCGCCGCCTCCCTATCCGAGCTCGCTCAGAGTCGATCCCTCGAATCGCTGCGGACGATGGCGAACCCGGACGGATGTGCCATAGATGTGCCATGGCAGTCGGAGGGGGAACACCCGGAGCTGGCCGATACCCATCCTGACCAGGGAACTAATGAGAGCGGGCGACGAGAATCGAACTCGCGTTCTCAGCTTGGGAAGCTGATGTTCTGCCGCTGAACTACGCCCGCGAACGCCCCAACGATAGCCCCCGCCGGCCCGAACGGCACGCTGGCCGGGCTTATAGGGGACAGCACCGACCCGCCAGGCTCCTCCAGCCCGGGCTCGATAGCCTCGGGCCATGACCAGCGTCTCCGTGTACGTCGATCCCAGTTGCCCGTGGGCGTGGATCACCTCCCGCTGGGTCAAAGAGGTCGCTCCGCATCGTGACCTCACGATGACCTGGCGGTCCTATTGCCTCGAGATCCGAGACGACTACGGCGTCGCTCCGACGATGCCCGAAGAGCACCGCGAGAGAGCGATCGCTGCGCACGCCGTCGCACACCGGATGCTGCGCATCTTCGAGGCAGCCAGGACTCGAGCCGGAGACATCGCGGTCGATGCGCTGTACACGGAGTGGGGACGGCGTTTCTTCGTACGCGAGCGACCCACCGACGACCAACTCCTTGCCGACTGCCTCGCGGCGTCCGGACTGCCCGCCGATCTGTTCGACGCTGCCGATGACGACAAGTGGGACGAGCCGATCATCGAGTCGATGCAAGTCGCTTACGCCTTCGGCGGGCCGAAGACGCAGACGCCGACGATCGTGATCGAGTCAGACCCGCCGAGCGGCTTCAAGGGACCGGTGATGGCACCTGCACCGACAGGTGCTGCCGCGCTGCGCATGTGGGACGCTCTCAGGGCGCTGTCAGAGGAGCCTGGTTTCTTCGAGTTTTCCCGACAGCGGGTGAACCCGCCACGTCCACCGGTTCTGCCGTAGCACCCACGGGCGGCTCAGCTGCGCCCTCCCAGACTTCCCGAGCGGGTAGGCCCCTGGCCTTGCGGCCAGGAGCCCCCCTTCAGAACCGGACGTGCGGGCCATGCATCCGGCTCACCCAAGACTGCGCCCTATGCGGGCGAGAGACGACGATTCCGCACGATGGTCTCCAAGCTCACCAGGCCGTAGGCCCGAAGGACCCGGTTCGGCATGATGGCATTGGAGACCTGGTGCGCCTTCGAACCACGGACCTTCGAGCGGAGCCGCATCCGGATCCATGCGTCGAGGTCCTCAAAGAGGCTAACGACATCGCCGAGGGCGAAGTAGTTGCCCCGGCCCCGGACAACGGGGTTCAGGTCCTCGATCATCTGATGGAGCGACGCCGGAGCCTGGCGTCGTGTGAGAGATCTCACCCGGACCTTGAAGGCGCTCAAGGCTTTTGGTCGTGGCCGAAGGTACCTCCCGACGACGCTGAAGCCGAGGAACTCAAAGCCCTCGCTTGCCTTCTTTTCGCCGGACTTGGCTCGGTCACCTGCAGCCCCATGTCGGCCAGCACGTGACGGACGAGGGCATCGGCGGCCTGAGCCTCGAGCTGGCGCTCGGTGAGGATCACGAAGTCGTCGGCGTAACGGATGAGCCGGAAACCGGCTGCCCGCACCTCGACGTCAGGTCATCGGCTTCCCCGTGCGTCGGCGGGTCGCCACCTCGACCGGCCTTCTACCGGTTCACTGCTCGTTCGGACCTGCGGTCGTGCCTCCGCCGCCTCCGGACCCCTCGTCACCGAGACGCCCTGGGCATCAGCTTCTGAAACTTCAATGGCCAAAGCTCAGGAAGGACTTCCACCTCCTCACTGGCGAAGCTGCCAGGCGTACGACGCGACACGGTCCGACGCCAAGCGCCGGACCGTGTGTACGTCTCAGGCGACCTGGGCCGCCGATGGCTGACCCCTACGTGATGATCCCTAGGTCTTCCTCTTCCTTCGTCTCTGAGGACTGGCGCTCGACGAGTTCCAGCATCTCTTCCCTCGACAACCGAGACGCTTGGGCCCAGAAGTAGATGACGAGACTGAACCCGGCCACAACCAGCATGTCCCACCAGAACGGGATGTGCCCAGTGTTGAGAGGAGCGGCCGTCGAGGTCTCGCCGGCGTACTGACCCTGCCAGGAGATGATGCCCATACCGATCAGATACACCGGGAGCCACGATGCGGCCTTCCAGTGGAGGGGAGGCCGGTCCTTGTCGAGTGCCATACCAATCCCAATCAGCGCGTATCCGATGATGATCGCGACGCCGAGCTTCCAGATAACCGTCAAGCCAGACCAGTAGATGATCATGTTGGCGATGATGAAAGCGACGGGTCCGAGCACCTCGGCGCCCGGCATGCGGTACGGCCGGTGGTGGTCAGGCACCTGCCTGCGGAATGCACCCATGGACAGCGGCGCGCCGGCATACATCAGCACGGAGGCTGATGTTACGAGCCCCACCAACGAGTGCCAGCTGGGGAATGGGAGCAGGAAGAGCAACCCGAAGAGGAACGCGAAGATCAAACTTACCCACGGCACGCCATGGCTGCTGACCTTCGCGAAGACCTGCGGGTAGTACCGGTTCCGTGCCAGGCCATAGCCGACCCTCGAGGTCGCAGTCTCGTACATCTGCCCGGTTCCGTATGGCGAGATGACAGCGTCGATCCGTAGGATGGTCGCCAGCCACCCAAGCCCGAGTACACCTGCGAGTCCGGCAAAGGGACCAGCTAGGACGGGCTTGTTGCTGATGGCCGCCCACCCGTGCGCTAGCACGGAGCTTGGCATTGCGCCGATGAATACGACCTGTAACAAGATGTAGAGCACGGTCCCGAGCAGGATCGAGTAGATGATTGCCCGCGGCAGGTTGCGCTGCGGGTTCTTGATCTCACCCGCCAACTGGTCGGCCTGTTCGAATCCCAGGTAGGCGAAGACGATGCCCGCTGACGGAATCGCACTGAACACAGCCTTGATCCCGTACGGCATGAAGCCGCCCGCTGCGCCGTGGGGTGTGAAGGTGAAGTTGCCGCCGTGAAACTTGAACAGCAGCACGATGATTGCCAGTATCGGGATCGCGACCTTCCAATAAGTGATCACGTTGTTCACACGGGAGAACATCCGCATGCCCAGGAAGTTCACCAATGTGAAGATCGCCATGAGCACGACCGTCATAGCGAACCCAAGACCGGTCACGTTGCCGGTGGTCGGGTTATAGACGCCGTGCCAGTAGTAAGAGGCGTATTGGAACACGGCGAAACACTCGATTGGCGCAACCGTGACAGCCTGGAGCCAGGAGAAGAATCCGAAGGAGGTTCCGGCGACACTGCCAAAGGCGAAGTGCGGGAATCGAGCGGTACCGCCACTGACCGGGTACATCGCCCCGAGCTCGGCGTGGACTAGCGCCAGGATGATGACCGCCACCCCACCGATGACCCAGCCTATGACAGCAGCCGGCCCCGCTGCTTGCGCGGCGTAGAGTGCCCCAAACAACCAGCCAGAGCCGATGATCGATGTCTCGGATGCCCAAGTCGCACCGATCAGACCCATTTCCCGTCGGAGACCAACATCTGTGGGTGCGATCTCGGCGGATATTGCCTCGACTCGTGTTGCCATGCGGCCTCCTAGTGATTGATGATCCGCTGCCCCCAGGCAGACATAGTGCCACGCTCTCGTCACAATTGCGACGATGTTGTTACGAGCACCAGACCGAGGGCCGCGTGCATTTCCGGTGGCTCCCTTGGCTGGCGCCAAAGAGATGTCGCCGAGTGTCGTTCGCCGACGGTTGGAGCGGCACTGCAGCTCGCCTAGCGAATGGGCGCCGGCTCGCCCTCCTGGCTCTCGAACTGGGTGCGGTAGAGCTCGGCGTACAGACCGCTTCGCTCGATCAGCTCCTCGTGAGTGCCTCGCTCGACGATGTGTCCCGCGTCGACAACGACGATCATGTCGGCGTCCCGCACCGTCGACAAACGGTGGGCGATCACGATCGACGTGCGCCCCGCCAGAGCGGACGCCAAGGCCTGCTGGACCGCGGCCTCCGACTCAGAGTCGAGGTGGGCGGTCGCCTCGTCGAGCACCACGACGGCCGGTGCTTTCAAGAGCAGGCGGGCGATGGCAATACGTTGCTTCTCGCCGCCCGAGAGCCGGTAGCCACGGTCCCCCACAACGGTGTCGAGGCCGTCGGGGAGAGAGTCCACCAGCCGGAGGATCTGCGCAGCGGCCAACGCCTCGCGTAATTCCTCGTCGGTCGCGTCCGGCTTGGCGTACGTCAGGTTCGATCGGATCGTCTCGTGGAAGAGATGGGCGTCCTGAGTGACCACGCCGACCGTGCGCCGGAGCGACGCAAGCGTCGCGTCGCGCACGTCGAGGCCGTTGATGCGCACCGCCCCACTGCGCACGTCATAGAGCCGGGGCACGAGGTGCGAGATCGTGGTCTTGCCGGCGCCGGACGGGCCGACGAGGGCCACCATCTCGCCGGGAGCAACGGTGAACGAGACGTCGTAGAGCACCTGCTGGCTCGGAGCCTGGTCGAGTACGGCCACGCTCTCGAGGGACGCGAGCGAGACTTCCTCGGCGGTCGGATAGGAGAAGCTCACAGAGTCGAACACCACCTCAGCCGCCCCACCGGGGACCTCCATCGCGCCAGGGCGCTCGGCGATCATCGGCGAGAGGTCGAGAACTTCGAAGACCCTGTCGAACGAGACGAGCGCCGTCATCACGTCCACCTGCACGTTCGAGAGCGCGGTGAGGGGCCCGTAAAGCCGGTTCAGGTACGAAGTCAGGGCAACGACTGTCCCGACGAGGAGGATGCCCTTGGCGGCCTCGGCCCCACCCCATCCGTAGACAATCGCGGTGGCGAGCGACGCCGTGAGCAGCAGGGCAGCCATGAAGACGGCTCCGTACATAGAAGTCGTGACGCCGATGTCGCGCACCCGGGCTGCTCGCTGGCTGAACAGCGTCGATTCGGAGTCAGGGTCTCCGAAGAGCTTGACGAGCAACGCCCCGGAGACGTTGAAGCGCTCGGTCATGGTGTTGTTCATCTCTGCATTGAGCGAGTAGCTCTCCCGGGTGAGCGCCGCCAGTCGCCGGCCCACGTAACGGGCAGGCACAATGAAGATCGGGAGCAACCCAAGCGACGCGAGCGTGATCTGCCACGACAGGAAGAACATCGCCCCGAGCGTTACCGCCACGCCGACGGCGTTGCCGATGACGGACTGGAAAGTGTCGGTGAAGGCCTGCTGGGCGCCGAGGACGTCGTTGTTGAGCCGGGAGACGAGTGCCCCGGTCTGGGTACGGGTAAAAAAGGAGATCGGCATCTTCGACACGTGGCCGAAAACCTGGCTGCGCATGTCGTAGATCAGTCCCTCGCCGACCTTGGCCGAGATCCAGCGCTGCACGAGCGAGAGCAGCGCGCTCAACACGGCGAGGCCTCCGACAACGCCCGCGAGAGCGATGACGAGGCCTACCCGGTGCTGGCCGATGCCCTGGTCGATGATGGCGCGGAGGATCAGCGGGTTCGCCGCCGAGGCCACGGCGCTCACGACGATGAGAACGAAGAAGACGGCAAGCTTCAGCCGGTACGGCCGGGCAAAACGCGCGATCCGCTTCACGATCCCCTTCGGCAATTTCTGCCGCTTGACGCTCTGGTCGCGCCGGAACGAACGCATCGCGCCCCAGCCCTCGGGGCCGCCGCCGCCGCCCATTCCTCTCATACCCATTCTTCGACCTCTCGTGCCCTTCGGAATAACTTCACGTAGCGATTGTTTGTCCAGTCAAGTATTTCTGTTCTAGCCAGCAGGCCCCTCGGGTCAGGCTGTCAGACGGGCAACGGAGGAAAAGTGGCCGAGTTCGACAATCAATTGACGCTCCCCCTTCTAACGCTCTCATCCGGCGTAGTGCTTCCCGGCATGGTCTTCACGCTGGCGCTCGAGACCGACGAGTCCCGGGTCGCTGTCGACGCGGCACGAGCCGTCGGTGGCCGGCTCGTAGTCGTTCCGAACATCGAGGGACGCTACGCAAAGATCGGCGTGATCGCGGAGGTCCTCGAGGAGGGCGAGCTGCCGGGCGGGCCGACTGCTGCCATCGTACGGGGTGACCAGCGAGCCGAGATCGGCACGGCCGTGCCTGGTACCGGTCAGGCCCTCTGGGTGCAGGTCGAGCCGATCTCGGTCGGCGAACCTACGACCGACGCCGTCCAGCTCGCGCGGGAGTACCGCGCGGTGCTCGAGAACATCCTCCTCACAAGAGGTGCCCGCCGTATGGCAGAACGACTGCGGAGCGTGCATGACGCCTCCGAGATCGCTGATCTTGCCGGGTACTCGCCCGACCTGTCGCTCGAAGCCAAGGTGCAGGTCCTCGAGACGGTGGACCTGGAGGAGCGCCTGCGCCTCGTGCTCGGTTGGGCTCGTGAGACCCTCGCCGACCTGACGCTGCGCGATCAGATCAAGTCGAGCGTCGAAGAGGGAATGGAGAAGACGCAGAGGGAATTCCTTCTCCGCCGCCAGCTCGAGGCGATTCGCAAGGAGCTCGGCGAGCTGTCGGACTCCTCCGCCGACGTCGCCGATCCGGACGACTACCGCTCGAGGCTCGAGGCTCTCGACCCTCACCTGCCAGAGTCGGCGCGGGTGGCGATTGCGAAGGAGATCGACCGCTTCGAGCGGACTAGCGAGCAGAGCCCTGAGCGAGGTTGGATCCAGACCTGGCTCGACACCGTGTTTGAACTGCCGTGGGGTAAGGAGTCCGAGGACCGCCTCGACATCCCCGAGGCCGGGCGCATCCTCGACGAGGACCACGAAGGACTGAGGGACGTGAAGGACCGCATCCTCGAGCACTTGGCCGTTCGGAAGCTTCAGACCGAGCGTGGGATGGTTCCGGTGAAGGGTGCTCGTGGCGCGGGCGCCATCCTGGCGCTCGTCGGTCCTCCGGGAGTCGGCAAGACCTCGCTCGGCGAGTCGGTCGCCCGGGCACTAGGGCGCTCCTTTGTTCGCGTCTCCCTCGGCGGAGTGCGGGACGAGGCTGAGATCCGTGGTCACCGCCGCACCTACGTCGGCGCGCAGGCGGGTCGTCTCGTCCGGGCGCTCCGGGAGGCGGGCACCATGAACCCCGTCATCCTGCTCGACGAGGTCGACAAGCTCGGCACCGATTTTCGCGGCGACCCGTCTTCGGCTTTGCTCGAGGTTCTCGATCCGGCCCAGAACCACACGTTCCGGGACCACTACCTCGAGATCGAGCTCGACTTGTCGAAAGTCCTGTTCCTCACGACGGCGAACGTCCTCGAGACGATCCCCGGTCCGCTGTACGACCGGTTGGAAGTGATCCGGCTGGACGGCTACACCGACGACGAGAAACTCGACATAGCCCGCGTTGCGGATTGGACCAACCCCC
>PLDN01000047.1 GCA_003136185.1 Acidimicrobiaceae bacterium
GGGCCGTAGGGCGCGGCCCACTTGCCGGCGGCCTCGACCACGAACGGCTCACGCCCGGCAAGGGTGATCTCGACGGTGCCCGACAGGCCGCGGACATCGGCCCCGTCGAGCCCATAGCTGCACGGCGCGCCGTCGGCATCGAGCCAGTCGAGCGCGTGGCGGAAGCCGACCACAGGGATCGGCTCGCTCCCGTCCGAAGGCGCGTAGCAGCCGTCGGTGAACACCGGTGCGCCGTTCGCGAGCTCCCAGTGCCAGAGGCCCAGCATGCCGTCGGGAAGCTGCAAGGCGAGCCACATCCACATCGGGCAGCGCGGATGGTCGCGGATTCCCCAAGAGTGGTCTCGCTGCCCCCACCAGTCCCGCACCTCTCGCCGCTCGCCGTGGAGCGAGTACCACCCGTCGAACGTGCCGGACTGGATCATCTGGCTCTGGTCCCAGATGATCTCGTCTTGCCGCTTCATCGTCCCGCGACGCATGGCGTACGGGGCGGTCCTCGCTCGGAAGACGAGATCGAGCTCCGGGGCCGCCCCCTCACCGAGCACTTGCAGGCGAACGGTGCGAAAGGGCTCGGAGATGTCGATCGTGACAGGCCCGATCACCGTCGCGTGCGGATCGTCTCCGAACTCGCGCTGGTGCAGCGCGAAGAAGTGCGCCCCTCCGATCCGCCCCATCTGGTAACTGTCGAGGCGCTCGGTGGCGGGGTATGTGGCCATCGTGAGGATCACGACGTCGCCCTCGTTGCCCTCCGGCGGGTGCATCACGAAGAAGTAGCTCTCGCGCCAATGCTCGTGACGGGTGACGACATGTCTGAGCGGTTCGGGGATTTGATGGGCGAGCCGTTCGTCGGACGGGCTGAGGCGTGGCACGCCCTCAGTGTTGCACTCAGTCGAGGAGGCTGAACGCTTCGCAGTCGACAGCGTGGGTGGCATGACGCTCGGCCATGACGCAGAACATCTCGTCGCTGCGCTCGTCGGCACCAACCATCGTCGCTGCGATGACCGCCATGATGATTCCCCCGAGTGAGTTCAGCCGGTACCCGGCGAGGCATTCGTCAAACGACCATTCCCCGATGGCACCAGAAGCGGCGAGGCGGGCGTGATACGCGCGGAGAAGGTCGATCTCATGCAGGCGCCTGTCTTTCGGGAGCAGTCCCGCGCCGAGGAAATAGGCAACGTCGAACATGGCCGGCCCGGTCGCGACCACCTGCCAGTCGACGACTCCCACGCGCCCCCCGCCGAACAACAGGTTGTCGAGGCGGAAGTCGCCGTGAAGGAGCGTCCATGGCCCCGCTGAAGCCAGGCGCCCCCAAGCCGACATCTCGTCGCCAAAACGCCGCACAGTCGCGAGCACGTCGTCGGCCAGTCGGTCTCGGTACCGCTCACAGAACGGCTCGACGATCGCCGAGTAGAACACCTGTATCTGATCCGCGTTGCACGGGAGGCCTGGCGGCACGAACTCAGGCACCGGCTTTGCCCAGTGAGAGGCGTGCAGCAGGTCCAGCTCCGCCATGGCGGCGGCGGCCTCAAGGCGCGTGCAGCCCCTCAGCTGGTCTCCCTGCACGGCGGGCGCGAGGTCCTCGAGCACGAGCACGAAATCGCCGCTCGCCTCGTCGAAGCGGACGGCATGGCAGTACGGAGCCCGGGCCCCGATGGTTGCTGCGAGCTCGGAATAGAAACGCGCCTCGCGCACGTATATCCCGAGACCCACTCCCGTCGCGCGACTAGAAGGGTCAGTCGACGGCATCTTGCTCACGACCGTCGCAGGACCCGAACCGGGCGGCGACCATTCGAGGAACAGCCGGTGGTTGCTCCCGATCTTGCCGTCGCCGATTGCCTCATGGCGAAGGGACACAACCCTGCCATGACGGTCAGACCGGCCGAGCGCGATCGTCAGCCAGTCCGCCGATAGGTCGTCTACCGACGAGACGAGCGGCAGCTCTGGCGACTCAGTGCTCAAAGCCATGCGCCTGCTTGCCCGCTTCGAGGACGACGAACTGCCGGCTCGGTTCCACCGCGGGAGTCCTCGTGATCGACCCGCTCGCGTCGGCCGTGAGCACTTCGGCGCCGACTGGGGCGTACTGGACGATGTAGGCCTTGCGGGCCTCGTCGGTCACGTTCGCCCCGGTGCAGTGCGGAGTGAGTGAGGAGAACACGACGATGCTCCCTTTCTTGGCGGGGACGGGGATCGCCTCCGGCTCCTCCTCGAGACAGACGAGGCCGATGTCCGAGCACTCATGCGCGAGCGTTCCCATCTTGTGGACACCTGGCACGACCCAGGGGCAACCGTTGTCCTCGGTGGCGTCGGTGAGCGGAATCCAGCAAGTCAGGTACTGCTGGGGCTCGATGAAGGCGTAGCCGTTGTCCTGGTGCCAGGGGAATGGGGAAGAGGTGCCTGGTTTCTTGTAGACGGCTTGGTCCCAGTAGAGCCGCACGTCGGGTCCGACGAGATCACGACATAGCCCGAGCAGGACGGGCGAGGTGGCAAAGCTGCGCAGGTACTCCGATTCGAGCACGAGGTGAGTACTGAAGGTGATCTCGCCGGCCCGGGCGATGAAGAACGTTCCGCCTTTTGATCGCAACCACTCCTCGCGACGTTCCTCCACCGGGTCTATGGCGGCCACCACGTCGGCTATGACCGACGCGTCAAATGCGTCCTCGATGAGCACGAATCCGGACTCGTTGTACTGGGCGGCCTGCTCGGGACTCAGTACGCTGAATGGCCCGCTCGCCTCGAGCCACTCGAACTCTCGATTGAGGTCATGGGTCCTCATGAGTGTTGTCTCCTCAGGTCGGGAAACACCTTGCCAACCTTGGCCAGCACGTACTCGCCGTAGGTCCCCGCGTAGCCGTGAACACTCGTATGGTCCCACCGCTCGGCGCCGTCCGCATCAGCGGGTCGGTCAACAATCGGTAGCGGGTCGATGGTGGAGTCCCAGGACGGGTCGAGGAAGAAGGGAAACGACAGCCGGTCGGCGCCGGTCGCGTTGCGCACCCGGTGTGGGGTCGATCGGTACATCCCGCCTGTCAACCGTTCGAGCATGTCGCCGAGGTTGCAGACGAAGCTCCCTGCGCGGGGCTCTACGGCCGCCCAGCCCTGAGGCGTCCTGACCTGCAGCCCGCTGTTCGCGTCCTGACCAAGAAGCGTGAGCAGCCCGTAGTCGGTGTGCTGGCCGACGCCCCATTGATCGGCGGTTGCCGACGGGGCGGGGTAGCAGAAGATGCGGAACAGCACTAGCGGGTCGGCGGTGAGGCCGCTCGCGAAGAAGTCGGGCTCCAACCCTAGGCCGAGGGCGATGCCGCTAAGCACGCCTTGGCCGACGCGAGTCATCTCGTCGATGTAGGCGAGGACGACCTCGCGCAGCTCGGCCGGGCGGCACGGGAAGAGGTTCTGCCCGTGGAGAGGCGTGCCCGATCTCACTCGCGGGTTGTCCTCGTCGAGCTCGGCACCGAAATAAAGGCCCTCTTTTAGGTCGGGCACGCCCGAGGTCAGCTCGCCGCCCACCGGGAACCACCCACGCCAGGCTGCGCCCGCTCGCGCCATGGCGATCTCGCTCTTCTCTGCCTCCGGGAGCGTGAAGAACTGCCGGGCGAGCGACTGAAGGCTTGCGCGCAGCTCAGGATCGACGCCATGACCGAACAGGTAGAAGACGCCTACGTCCCGGCAGGCCAAGTCCAGCGCCTGCGCGACCGCTCTTGTGGCACTGCTGCCCGCTAGCAACGGGCCGATGTCGATCTCGGGTACGCCGCGCATCTGCTCAGCGTAGATACCCAGGCACGCGGCGCGGGAGGCACTATCGCTGAGGCGCGCTTAGCGCGAGACTGACCGCCATGGCGACTGGGTCGGTCAGCGCGCATCGGTCGGTCAGCGTGCTGCTCGCTCAGCTGGAACCCCAACCGGACGACCTCCGCGCCAACATGGCATCCGCCGTCGCACTCCTCGAAGAGCATCCGGAGGCCTCGCTCGCAGTGTTCCCGGAGGTGTTTCTGAGCGGCTCGCTCCAGGGAGCGAACGCGATCGTCCTGACGGATCCCGCGTCGCCTCTCGTGGCGCTCCAGAACTCTGCTCGGCGCCACGCCACGGCCGTGATCGTCGGGGTCGCCGAGAAAACCCCTCAGGGGGTCGCCAACACTGCTGTCTGCATCGACGAGAACGGCGAGATCGTCGGCCGTTACCAGAAGGTCCATCTCTTCGGAAACGAGAGCCGCTTCTTCGCTGTCGGTGACAGCTACCTCGTGACGATGCTGGCGGGCATCAAGGTAGCGCCGATCATCTGCTACGACGTCGAGTTCCCCGAGCCGGCAAGGGCGGTCGCCACCGCAGGCGCCGACTTGCTCGTCACGATCGCCGCCAACATGGACCCGTACGCGGATGACCACGCTCTCTTCCTACAGGTCCGGGCGCTCGAGAATCGCCTGCCGCACGTCTACGTCAACCGCGTCGGGCGTGAGTCCAACTTCGTCTTCTGTGGTGCATCGGGGGTGGCCGACGCTTCAGGGCGGCTCGTCGCAAGCCTCGGGCCGTACGCGCCGGAGGTTCGCGTGGTCGAGATCGCCATCGGCGAGAGTCCTCAACCCGGCTATCTCGCCGATCTCCGGACTGGCATCCCCGTAAACGAGAGTATTCCCTCCCGCTCGCATAGATGACCCCTGACCCCGAAGGCCCGCCCGTATGAAAGGACAGTCATGCCTGAAGCAACGCCGCTTCCCTTAACTGAGTCAAAGAGCCCACCGGTCGGCGAGATCGGCCAAGAGCATCGCCTCAACAAAGGCGTGCTCGGCCTCGTCGACATCTCGGCTGCGACGATGGCGAATGTCGCACCAGCGATGTCCTTCTTTTTCGGCTTCGGCTTCCTTGCGGTCACCGCCGGCGTCGCCGCGCCGCTCACCATCCTCGCGGCTGGCGTCGCGATCGCCTTCCTCGCCAACACGCTCTCGGAGTTCGCGAAGATCACCCCGTCGACCGGCGGGTTCATCACCTTCGTCGGCAAGACCTTCGGTCCGACGAGCGCCGTCACGACGGCTCTCCTCGCCGGCACGGGCTACATCGTCGCGATGGCATCGGTCATCGCGATTTCGGGTGGCTTCTTCTCGCTCACGCTGAACTACTACTTCGGATGGAACATCCCCTGGGGAATCCTGACGGTGCTCCTGACGGTGGGAGCGGTTGCGATGATGATCCGAGGTGTAAGCATCTCGACGAAGATCGCCGGCGCCTTCTTCAGCTTCGAGCTCTTCATCCTGGTAGTGGTCTCCATCGCTTCGATCATCAAACACTCCGGCCACTTGTCGCTCGTCCCGTTCGAGCCGAGCCACATCACGAGCGGCTTCTCCGGACTTGCGGCGGGCTTCCCGCTTGCCATCTACCTCTTCATCGGCTGGGAGAATTCCGCTGCGCTCGCGGAGGAGACTGACAACCCGCGCCGCAACGTGCCTCGTGCCGTCTTCCTGTCAGTCGGGATCATGCTCGTGAGCTACCTGCTCTTCGCGTACTCGACGGTGACCGGGTTCGGCTACAACGTGACGAAGCTGAGCAGCTCCGCCATCCCGTTCATCAGCGTCGCCCACGGCACGATCGGCGTGCTGGCGGTCTTCGCGTATCTCGCCGGTCTCACCTCCACGCTCGGAGCACTGATCGCAGGCTCCAACTCCCAGGCGCGGTTGATCTTCAACTCCGGTCGGGAGGGTCTCCTGCCGAGCTGGGTGGGCCAAGTCGAGCAAGGTCGGCGCACCCCGAGAAACGCAATCTTCACCTTCGTCGGCACCGGCCTCGGGATCATCGGCATCTGGGCGATAGTCGACTCCCTCCATGGACACGGGGTGCAGCTGAACCCGATCAACTTCTTCGACGAAGCGTCGACGATGGGCACGATCCTCGTGCTTGTCGTCTACCTCGCCACGAACCTTGCGCTGCCATTCTTCATCCGCAGGTACGCACCGGAGTCGTTCAACCCCGTCAGGCACGGGGTGTTGCCCATACTCGGTGCCGCGTCGATCGTCGTGCCGCTCTACTACCTCTCGAAGCCGGGACAGGCCTCGCCTTACAACTTGTACCCCTACATCGCTCTCGCGGTTCTCGTGGCTTCGATCATCTACGCGTCGTTCCTCACCCGGCACGACCCGACGATCGCAGATCGAGTGGGCTCGATCGTGGCCGACCACTGAGCTGCCGCAGGGCTTACCCCGTAGCTCCTCGCCTGAGGCTTGTGCCGCAGGCGAAAGCCGGAGCGCCTCGGCCCGGCGAGCAATATGGTGAGCCTCGTGTTCGACATCTCACAGATCGACCAGTCGCTCGACTCGAGAGCAGTCACGTTCGAGAACCCAACCGGCGGCCGGGGAGCCGGTGGGTCGGAGCGCATCGGCCGCAAAGGCCGTCCGATGCGGACGCTTCAATCAGGCGAAAAAGTCGTCCTCGACTCGGCGATCTCCGACAAGAATGAGATCCGGCGGCCTAGGCGACGAGCTTTTCGATCCGCTCGAGGGTCTTCTCCATGTTGATCCGGGTCTGGGCAGACAGGTTCCCGTGCTTAAGGAGGGCTCGTTGCTTGTCGTTCGACAGGTCCCAACTCTCGCTCACCCGCGTCCCGCCTTCGACCGGTTCCAACTGATAGCGCCAGGTGCGGCCACCGACGAACTTGCCGAGCGGGCCCGACAGATGACTCTGCCAGGCAATGAGGCGGTTGTCCTCGAACTCGGTCACGGTGCTCACCATCGAGTACGAGATACCCATCTTCATGGACATGCCGAACTTCGAGCCGAGACAGAGGCGTTCGGGCACGCCTGCCTTGGTCTCTTGCACCGTCCCGGAGCCATCGATCTCGGAGTGCTTCCGAGCGTCCGCGAGATAGGCAAAGATCGCTTCCGGCGGCGCCGGTATCACCCGCTCCACGGTGACCACATAGCCGTCCATTGCGGGCTCCCTCAGTCTCTCGTCGGTACCGCCTGGCGCGGGCAGGGTACCGCGGCCCGTCTAGGGCCGGGTCTCCAGGCGGGCTGCCACTTGGCGGTAGCGAGAGACCGGTATCAGATGAACGCCGTCGAAAGCTCCCGACTCCCGGATCTCGTTGATCAGGTCACACGCGATCTCTACTCCGGCGTTGCGATCGCTCTCGATCAAGGCGATGATCGGCTCGGGGACGGCGAGCTGGGGGATGTCGTTCGACAGCTTGCGCGCCATGGGTGCACTCGCGATGACCAACACACCGGCGTAGATCGGCCCCGGAAAGTCAACCGAAGCGCGCCACGCGAGTAGGGCTTCGATGGAGAAGGTCACCTGCGTGAGCAGGAAGTCGGCATCGAACTTCCATGAGGGAAGCGGACGCAGACCTGACGCGACACCGAGCCGGAACGGCCTACTCGAGGGGTCCCGGCCCTCGGAGAATCGGCGTGCCTCGGCGATCATCGACTTGACGGTCAGGTCGTCCGACCGGGCACCGGTCTCGGGTCGGTCTCCGTAGACGAAGAGAAACTCATCGACCCCATAAGCAGCCGCCGTCAGCAGGTCCCGCCTGAACCCGAGGACATTTCGGTCGCGGGCGTTGAGGCACGCGATTGCACGTCCACCCATGAGCGCCACCTCGTGTGCGACGGCGATGCTCGACACCGTGGCGCGACCGATGTGGTTGTCGGGGATCAAGAAGGCAGACGCGATACCGCTCATCACTCCGATCTGGTGCCGGACGTGCATGACGTCGGGCCGCGTCGCTGGCTCGACCTCACAGATGATCTCGAAGCTTCCCGTCGGCACCCGCCCACAATACGGGCTGAAAGAACCGTCCGATACTCTCGGCCTCCGAGATGGTACAAACCGCTGAGCGCTCCTCGTTCCGTCGCCTAGGGCACGGCGTGCCCTAGGCTGACACGGTGCTCAGGGCGGACTCTCAGCCGCTCGCACGCAGGCCCGAGGAGACCCTCTGACGCGGCCGTCGGATCGAAGGCGGGCCGCCACGAGGCTCGGGGATCTCGCTCCTGCGTGGCGCGGACCGCTCGTCGTGGTCGCGGTCGTGCTGTTGACGAATCTTCCCGGACTGATAGGGCTCGTTCACCCGAACCCGATCTCGGTCACGATCCGCGCTTCATCCAACTTCACTCGGGGATTCCTCCCCGGGACGTGGTTTACCGACCCCGACATCGGATGGACCGCCCAGGCGCTCGGCCACCGCGCGGCTCTCGACTGGCTGCATCTCAGCGTGCCGTGGTGGAACCCGTTCGAAGGGCTCGGGTCCCCGCTGGCAGCCGAGATGCAGTCAGCAGCGTTCTTCCCGCCGGTGATCCTGTTCGCCTTCTCGAACGGCGCACTCTGGTTCCATGTATTCCTCGAGCTGGCCGCTGGGCTCGCGACGTACGCCCTCGTCCGCGAGGTGGGTTTGTCGCGCCTCGCCGCGACGGCCGGTGGCACGCTGTTCGGCCTGAACGGGACGTTTTCTTGGCTCCCGCATGCACCGATGAACCCGGTCGCGCTCCTCCCGCTGCTGCTGCTCGGAATCGAACGGTGCTACCGACGACCTGAGCGCAGTTCCGGCTGGATCATCGTCGCGTTCGCGCTGGCACTCTCGGCCTACGCCGGTTTCCCCGAGACGGCCTATCTCGACACCTGCATGGGTGTCGCGTGGGCGGTCTTCCGCCTCGCAGGGAGTCCCCGCGACCGACGGGCACGGCTCTTCGGCTTACTTTGCCTCGGGGGGCTCGTGGGCCTTCTGCTCGCGCTGCCGATCGCCATTCCGTTCGGCGAGTACCTGCGCCAATCGTTCACAGGCCGGCACGCGCACGGGGTTGGTTATGTGTTCCTGCAGAGCGTCAACCTGCCGACTCTCGGGCTCCCCTATCTGTTCGGACCGATCGGGGCGCTCCAGTCCCGCATCGGAAGTCTCGCCCCTTACTTCAAGGCGACCGGCAGCTACTTCAGTCCGATCGGCGGCTTCGTGACGGTGTCGAGCCTCGTGCTCGCCATCGCCGGCGTTGTTGGTGGGCGGCGCGAACGCGGGCTGCGAATCTTCCTCGCTGTGTTCACCGGGACCATGATCGCCTGGACATTCGGCGTACCGCCCTTCGGCTACCTCACGACGATCCTGCCGTACATGAGCCACGTCGACATCGCCCGCTACAGCCCTCCGGCATGGGAGCTCGGGTGCGTGCTGCTCGCCTGTTTCGGGCTCGACTCTCTTCGTCTCGAATCCCGCTCCGGATCGTCGCCCGACGATGCCGAGCGCAAGAACTCGAGGAGGGTCCGGCTCGGCGTGCTTGCCGGTTGCCTCGGGACACTCGCAATCGGCGCCGTGACCCTCGGTGGGACTGCCGGAAGGCTCGCGCACTCTCTGGCGGACATTGACTCCGGCGCTCGAACGTATGCGGAGGCGACGATCGCGTGGGCCGTAGCGCTCGTTCTCCTCATCGGTGTGCCCGCGATGTGGCGGCGGCGCTTCGTAATCGTGGCGGTCGCGGCGCTTGTCATCGTCGACGCCGTCGTCATGGCCGGGATCCCACAGCTATCGGCAGGCCGGAGCTACCAGCTCGACCTCGCGCCCGTTGCGTATCTCCAAGCGCACCTAGGGGACGGCCGATACTTCAGTTTCGGGATCTACCACTCCGACTACGGCTCGTACTTCGGCCTCGCCCAACTGGACGAGACGGATCTGCCGGTCCCTTCTGCCTTCGCCTCTGAGATCACAAGCCATCTCGGCACGAACAGCTATCCGGTGCATTTCGACGGCACCCACGTACTGAACCCGAGCGGCCCGTCACCCGTCGCGCAGGCGCTCGCGAACATCCGCGCGTACGAGCAACTCGGCGTACGTTACTTCGTGGCTCCGACACGCAGGCACGTATTCGGGCGGGGCCGACACCTGCCCGACGGCTTGCGCCGCGTCTTTCACGATCGGGACGCGTCGATCTATGCCCTCCCACACCCTGTCCCGTATTTCTCCGTGGAAGGCGGTCACTGCACACTCACTCCGCACGGCAGGGATCTAGTAGTAGCGACTTGCGCGTCGCAGGCGACACTCGTGCGTAGCGAGCTCGACCTCGCGGGCTGGGCAGCGACGGTGAACGGGCGTGCCGCGCCGATCCTCGACGCTGACGGCCTCCTCTCCTCGGTCCGTCTGAAGCCGGGGCGCAACGTCGTCGCGTTCTCGTACGCTCCGCCGAACATCGACATCGCTGTGGCCGGCTTTCTCCTCGGAGTGATTCTCTGCCTGGTCCTGCCTCTCGAACGCCGCCGCCGGACACGGCGACGCCCGATGGGTCTCACGTGAGGCGGCTGCGGATACCCCAGACACAGACACCGGCCAGCACCAGTGCGAGGACGAGGAGCAGCCCGGTCTCGTACCACTGGAAGGGCCAGTACCGGCTGCTGGGTTGGTAGGTCAGCACTTCGCGAATGTGAAGCTTGGCGATGCATTTCTGAAACGCTCAGACGGCGTTGCCCGCGTCGCGATCGACGGGAGGCGCTCGGGTGCCGGCGAGCGTCGCCTCGATGCCGCGGACATCACCTTCCTCGTCGAGGAGAACAGTGACGTAGACGTAGCCGAGCCTCGCAAGGTCGTCGGCGAGCACGTCCGCCTGCTCACCTCCGAGCTCGAGCAGGAGCGCGCCGCCTGTTCGAAGGTAAGGGACGCTGTCGGCGACGACGCGCCGCAGAACATCGGTGCCATCCCGTCCACCTTCATAGGAGAGGGGGGACTCGAACGCGAGCGTGTCACGCGGGAGCAGCGACAACTCTGGCGTCGGGACATACGGGACGACGCCGACGACGACGTCGACACTTCCGAGAAGCTCGAGAGGAAGCGGGGAGAAGAGGTCGCCTTTGAAGGCCTCCACGCCGTTTCTTTTCGCACAGGCAACGGCGCGTTCGTTGACGTCGGTGGCCACCACTCGTGCGCCGGGCCGGGTTGCCGTCAACGTCTTTGCCATCGCGCCAGCACCCGTACAGAGATCGACCGCCGTGCCTGTCGCTGCCAAGCGTTCGGCAGCGCGACGCGCAAGGGGCGCACTCTGCCAGCGCGGAACGTAGACGCCGGGATCGACCAAGATCTGCAAGCCACAGAACATGACGCTGCCGGTTATCCAGGCGAGTGGCTCTCCCGTCAGGCGACGATCGACAAGCGAGGCGAGAACCTCGGCATCGCCGGCCGCGCGGGCGAGCAGTTCGTCCGCCTCCTCCTCCGCCGCGACGAACCCAGCGCTCGAGAGCAGCGCTGAGAGGGAACCGAAATCGTACGGCATCTGCACGCTCGCAATTGGAACACGCAACAGCGGTGGCCCGTTAACGACCGACTTAAGCTGGACAGCGGCCCGCGAGGGGAGCTTGACGCGACCTAGAAGTTCCGCGTCGGTGAGGAGAACTTCCATGCCATTGCCGAGGGTGATGTCGTCGTGACGGCAAGAGGCCCGGCTCGTCCGGGTGTGAACCTCGGCGCGACTCGCCTGCGAAAGGAATCGCTGAATCCGTGACGCCATTCGAGGACGCGGTCTGCGCCGTGTTGTCTCGCCTCGCTCCCGGTGAGGTCGTCACCTATGGCGAGGTCGCCGCCGAAGCGGGCTCTCCCGGCGCCGCTCGGGCAGTCGGCACGTTCCTGGCCCGAACTGAGACTTCCGTGCCCTGGTGGCGGGTAGTCACCTCGACCGGTCGCCTCGTTCCCGGACACGAGGCCGATCACGCGAGGCGCTTGCGACGAGAGGGAGTTCAACTGCACGGCGGCAAGGTACGCACGAAGATGGTCAGGGCGCGGCGGCGCGGCCCCTGACCGCCCTTACCTCCAGGGCCCTAGCTGCGGAGTGAGCGAGGCTCGTCGATGTGGCGTGTCGCTCGCCGGGTCACGCAGTAGGCGCAAGAACCACCTTTAGCGCACCGGTCTCCGAAGCGTTCGAGAAGACCTCGTAGGCCTTGACGAACTCCTCGAAGTCGAAGTGATGAGTAACGAAACGAGCGGCGTCTACCTGATGGGTGCCGAGCAGTCGGCTGAGAGTCGGTGTCGAGTACGTATCGACCAGACCCGTGGTGATGGTGACGTCGCGCGTCCAGAGGGTCTCCAGATGGAGTGTGGCAGGAGTGCCATGGACACCGATGTTGGCGATGTGCCCCCCAGGTCGGACGAGCTCGGTTGCGAGCTCGAAGGTGGCAGGTGCTCCGACAGCTTCGATCGCAACGTCTGCTCCGAGGCCACCTGTGAGGCCTTGAACGATCGAGAGCGCGTCCTCGCGACCGTTGTTGACTGTCACGTCGGCACCGAATTGCTCGGCGGCATCCAACCTGGCGTCGGCGAGGTCGATCGCTACGACATGGCTGGGGCTGAACAGGAGGGCACCGACGATCGCTGAGAGACCAATCGGTCCCGCGCCGACGATTGCTACGACGTCACCGGGAGAGACCCGTCCATTGAGGACGCCAACCTCGTAGGCCGTGGGCAGGATGTCGGCGAGCATCAGGAAGTCCTCGTCGGCGATTCCCGAGGGGATCGGGTGGGTGGAGGTCTCAGCGAACGGGACCCGCACCTTCTCGGCCTGGGTTCCGTCGATGTTGTGTCCGAGGATCCATCCGCCCCCGCCGATGCACTGTCCGAAGCGGGTTTCACGACAGTACCGGCACTTTCCGCACGCGGAGATACACGACACCAGCACCCGGTCACCCGGGCGGAGCTGCTTCACTCCCGCACCAACCTGTTCGACCGTCCTGACAGCTTCATGACCTGGTCGCCTTCGGGTGTCTGAGCTGCCGCTAGGGGGTTCTCGGGCTCGAGCGGCGCGCCAACGCTGTGCAGGCAGGGAACTACGCGCTTGGTGTCTTTATCGATCTCTTTGAAGACTTTCGTCCCAATGCGCGCCATGATCCGCATGTTCACCACGACGTAAGGCGAATCGGTCAGTTGCACCCCAATCTGCGACATCGGAGAATCGATTGGACCCATGCTGAAGGCCAGCACATACATCGTGCGTCCTTTCATGCAGCCATTGAAAAAGCCTCGCAGCTTCTTGCGCATGGCAAAAGGATCTTCCCAGTTATTCGTAGGGCCGGCGGCATCTTTGGAAAGGGAGCAGATAAAAGTGCGATCTTCCACACGGGCGACATCGCTCGCATCGGAGCGCGCGTAATAGCAATTAGGCCAAAGTTTTTCGTTGAGTTTTATGAAGGTACCGTTGTTGACTAGTTCGGTGCAGAGGTGTTCATTCTCTTCGTCGGAACCGTCCACCCAATGAACGCGGGCGGGAGTGGTAAGTTCCACCATTTTCTCCACCCACCGGAGCAGGTGTTTATTCTTGGCGAGCGGCACGTCATGCCGCGTCTTTGGTTCTGCAATCGTGGAATGTGCCATTTTTTTCACCTACGCGCTTAGCGCGGCATCGTTGTGCAGCCGATCATTCTAGTGCAGCGGAACATTCTAGTGCAGCGGAACATTCTAGTTTATCGAACGACGGTGCGATGTGCGGCCGCTCACAAAATCCGGTTTTCGTTAAATTGCCCTTAAGTGTTTGATGCTGAAACACATGCACACGTTCCAAAAGCAAAGGCCAGCTTCGGCTGGCCTTCAGAGTTTGAGAAAAAATTAAGGTTGCACCTTCTTCAGGACTGCCGTGTTGCGTTCGTCGTTGGCAATGCCGCGCATGAAAGTCCGCAAGGCCGGCATCTGGTCGAGCGGCACCAGCGGATCTTTCAACGTGTACGAGCGGCTGTAATAGAGCATGTCATTCTTCGACTCGATCTTGCTCTTATATTCCGCGAAGGGCGCCGTTACATTGGCTGCCGGTGGAAGTTCGTCCACGGTATAACCGGCAGGCAGTTTCATGTCGATCGCGTCACTCTGAATGAACGTGGTGTCGTACGTGACCGCATACTTGCGTTTCTTGTCTTCTGCGATCGGCGACGCTTTATTCCCCAGCACTCGTGGTCTCACCAGCATCAGGTCCCCGGCCGACTTCGCGTAATCCGCAGCCTGGAACTTGTACTTCAATATCAGAGGTTCGTCATATTTATCGAGATTCCCGATGCTCGCGTAGGTCAGTTGCGACCTGTCAAAGAACTCACCGAGGAATTGCTCGATGATCTTTACTCGTTTATCACGATCGGCGGCGATCAACCGCTCACGCATGATGGTCGCTTCGTTGCCGCTACGCGTTTCTTCTACGTCACCGAGCAGCCCACCCTCCGGAGTCAGTTGCATGTGCGCGACACGCGTCAGTCGATTCACGGGCGGTGACAGTAGCGGCATCTTGATCAACTCGCCCCCGTTGCCCGTGACCACCAGCGCATAGCTGTTCTGCTCGCCCGGCGGCAACGCACCGAACCCGGTCTTGTCATAAGTCGGGTCGAAGAAGAAGAGTTTGCCGAGCTTCGGGTCATCCACTGTTGAATAAAGAGCACTCGTATCCACATCGGCGGGCAGCTTGATGGCGACAATCGCATGATTGAAAGTCCACGGAGTCGGTACCGCCGGGTTCACGACGCCACGCTCCGAGCTCACCAGCGTGAAGTAGGCATCAACCCCCGCCTCATGCAGCATGGTCACAAGTAGCGTTGCTTTGTCTTTACAGTCGCCGTAACTATTGGCGAAGATGTCTCCCGCCATGTGCGATTGAAATCCGCCAATGCCGACGCTGATCTCGACATAGCGGATGTTGTGCTGCACGTAGTTCGCAATCGCGTGAATTTTCGAAAGCGTATCGGTCTTGCCCGTCGTAAGTTCGGCGACCTTTGCCTGCAATTTCGGAGTCGAGACTCGTCGGCTCGCGTTCAAAGAGTTCGCCCAACCGGCGACTTCACCCCAGTTCGTAAGCCGTGCCGCTTGCGCAATAGATGTTGAATAAAGACTCACGGCCGTCATGCCCGCCAGCGAGTCAGAGGCCGGCATGTTGGGTTCTTCCGTGACGCCCTCCACATCGTGTACTTCCCACTGCCAGCTGTTGCCGCCAACGCTTTGCGGCTTCTGTTCAGCCCAGTTTCCGAAGCGGTACTGATACTCCCACCCGACGGGAAGATTCAGCGTAAATCGCGCCATCTTCACCGGGGTGCTCCGCTGGAAGTCCCACCTCGTGCTGAAGTTGTAAGGACGTCCGTGCTGTTCCCACTCGAAAGCGACGAATGTGCCCACGTCAGCCGCCGGCACTTTCATGATCTTCTCGCGTTGATCGTCGTAGATGGCGTCAGCGAAAGGGCTGCTGTCCACCGCGTCCTTATCTCTCAACTCATATTCCTGCCCGCCGGCAGCGATGCTCCATCCGCGAATGTGCTGGATCTTGGTGTCCCTGTCGTAGTGCACATCGAGGTAAGCAAACTTCTTCCCACTCGGGCGCAGGATTTTCTTCGCCATACGGTGCGTCTCGTAGATCTCACCGTTCTCTTTGACAGTGAGGGTCTGTTCGTCGAGTAGCACAACGCCGTCGGCCTCTTCCGGGTACGTGCCAAGTGGGGTGTGCGCGAGTTGGCGGAACCAGTCAGGCACGGAATCGCCTGCTCGCGCCGGCGTGCCGGAGAGAAGCACACAACAGAACCCCGCAAGCAGCAGCGTGTTAATTTGCCATTTTGAGTACAGCTTGTTCATTGGTCCCCGCCTGGATCGATTGGAAATAGCCGCGCAGCGCGGCGTAAAATTTCTGGTCTATAAACAATCCCTTGAGTTTGAAATCGCGCGTCAAATGCAGAGTGCCGTTCTCGTTGGCATACTCCACCGACAAATCCGCCACGCCGTTTTGTTGCTTCACCGGCTTCGGCAAGGTTTCGACCTGGAACATTGCCGGCACACTGATACGCACGTCGTCACTGCGGTCATAGGTGTATTCCATGCAAATCGGGTGAACCCGCTTCGTCCCCGTAAAGGGATTTCGATACGCTCCCGCGAACAGGGTGGATGGCAGCAGCACACGATGACCCGCTTGGCTGGCATAGCCGGGCACTGTGAGTTTGTAAGTTGCCACCAGCGGAACGTTCGCAGCTTTCCACTCATTCACCTTTACCAGTTCGACGTCCGCCTTGAAGCTCAGCCAATCCTGCAGAAGGTCCTGCATGTCCTTCTTCCGCCCTGCCTCATCTTCGTTCCGCTCGAGAAATCGACGCCGGTAAGCGTCCTCACCCACAAACGTCACTTCTACTTCGCCGGTGAGCGATCCATCGTCTTCCAGCTTCATCTTCGCAACCCGCTTAATTCCCGTATCGTTCGGTTCCGGGGAAGGCAGCTCAACCCAAAGCGGGGCATTCTTATCCAGTTGCATGCCAGCGACTGCGGTGTCTTCCCAGGGGAGTATCCCGAACGGGCAGAAGGGGCTGCCAGGATCGAGGTACACGCTCTTTCCATCTCGCTTTACCATCGCAATCTCGTAATCCAATTGCGAAGAGGATGGCCACTCCTTGTGCAGGATCGCGCTGTCGCGCTCTGTCACCCGGATCAGCGTCGCATCAAACCCTGCTCCCCGGGCTAGCGCTACAAAGGTACGATTCAGATCGTTTCGATACCCAGCCTTACTGTTAATCACGTCTTCCACGTTCTTATTCGCCCGGAGCTTCAGTGCCTTTGCTTCTTTCTCTGACTTGGCCGCTTCAAACGTGAAATTTTCAAACGACTGCACGTGCTCGTAAATCTTATGCAGCTTTATCTCGGCGCTATCTCCGGCACTTACGACACTCGCAAGGGCACGGGAAACCGCGCCCTTCTTATCCATAAAACCTTCCGCTGAGCCGTGCCACTGCTTGCCGAAATTCTTCCAATACTCATCGGGCTGAGGAATCCTCGCACTGTCGTAGAAAAACACCACCCGCGCCTGAACTTCGCCTTCCGGCGGCATGTACTCTTCCTTTTCAATCCCTGACAGATTCGCGAGGTCCAGGGTCACTGCATTTGTCCGTTTGTCCTGGTCGATCTTGGCTCCCAGGGGAATGTTGATGGAGCGCATCACCCACCACAGTCCCTCGTGGTTCATCGGTTGGAATTTGAAATGTGCGCTTCGCTGGTAAAGCTCGTGCGATACCTCCCACTCCGATCGTGAGAAGTAGTAGTACATGTTCGTCGCCGGATCCGACGACTCCCATCGGATGAGAAACCGGTAATCCAATATGCTCCCGGGAGTGACATCCGGCAGGGTGAAGGCCTTCGCGCGATACTTTAGCCCGTGCCCCTGGGCAACTACCTTCTCGTATACCTGTCCGGAAAACGGAACAATCGAACCATCGGGATGGATGGTTCTTCCGCGCACCGACTCAATGTTGAACGACGAGCGATCGAAAGGAGGCAGCACCACGTCCGCATACTGCTTGCCTTCTTCCGTGAAGATCTTTACCCGGACGTATTCGATCTGCGATCCCATCGCATCATCTCGCTCAATCGACCGGTACAAGATCATCGCCTTCGATCCCGGCACCGCGGGGTTGTCTTTGAGCGCGAGATCTTCCGGTGTGATCGGCTGCCACTCATCTTTAGGGTGCGCCAGTGGGGAAGAGATAAGGAAGAGAACTGCGAAACAAGCAGAGAGAAAGCAGGAAGCGAGTCGGTTCATCAGAAACTCCAAGGCTCAGCCCGAACGGTAGTGTCCCCGTGCGGAATACCTTGCAATCCGCATCCAGAGTTGCTGATTATGCCTTGCAGATCACAGAAAGAAAATAGGGAAAATCCCTTGTTCTACTTTCAGAGCAAGAAACTTTCCCTTGACTATAGGTCGAAACTAGTTCCCAGGGGCGCCGAGCATCACCATGGGCATGGTCGGAGTATTCGAACCTTCTGCCTTCTCGATAGTCACCGCGAAAGCCTTGGCCTGCATGCCAGACGGCACGGATACCTGCATCATCGTTGCGTTTCCGGCGGCGTCCGTCTGGAACGTCCCGGCCGGTACCGGCGCACCTTGTTTCGGCACCAGCCACAGTTCATAAGCCTTATTGGCAGGCGCCGGAGGTAAATTGCTCGCCATGAAGATCAGCTGTCCCTTTTCGGGACTGTAAATGGTCTTACCCTGCGGCCTCGGCTTCTCATTCGGAGCCGCCAGGTTCACCCGCACCGCTTCATGCGACTGCAGCAGGTCCAGCATCTCGTGCGCCTGTTGCAGTTCAACTGTCTGGCTCTGGCTGTTGGCCCGAATCGATGCCAGGTCATTCTTGATCCGTAAGTTCGTGAAATAAAGCAGGGACGAGAGCAGGGCAAACGCCAGCGTAGCGAACCATGGGATCCACATCCAGCCCTTACCCACGTTTGCCGGACGCCCCGCCGCCCGAGGTTCATTCGCAATTGCTTTCAGGAACCGTTCGCGGGACCGCGCCGGCGGCTTTGCGCCAGCCGTGCTCAACGCCAGCAGACCGAGGTCTTCCTGTGCGGCTTGCAATTCGCGTCGGCATTCGGCACACGTATGCAAATGCGCGTCGAAGCTCTGCCGCGCGCCCTCATCGAGCGAGCCCAGTGCATAGAGCAGCACGTCTTCCGCGAATTGATCGTGCGAACTCACGAGCGCTCTCCTTGCAGCGATAGGCGTTTGCGAAGCTGTAACAACGCACTCCGAATGCGGGTCTTTACCGTCCCTAACGGTTCCCCGGTTTTTGCCGCAATCTCCGAATGGGATAATCCTTCGAAGAAGGCCATTTCCATGCAGCGCCGTTGTTCGGGGAACATCTCCGCCATTGCGCTGCGTACTTTCTCCACCATGGCGTTGCTTTCAGTCTCTTTGCGCAGGTCATGGCTCGATGCAATCACAACATCCTCAAGATCGGTCTGCGGATGCCGCTTGCGCAATACGTCGATCGCCCGGTGTCGCGCTATCACACCCAACCATGCGGGCAGGTTCCCCCGGCTGCTGTCGAACGCCGAAGGGTTCCGCCACAATTGCATAAATATCTCCTGCAGAACGTCTTCGGCGGCCGCGGTATCCCCCAGGATCCGCAAGGCCGTCGCATATACGATAGACGAATAACGGTCATACACCACCGCCATGGCGTCATGGTCGCCCGCGCGAACGCGAGCAATCAGCGTGGCGTCGCTGGGATCGTGTTGTATCGACAGGGTGCTCAGCGGATCGCCCTTTTCGTTCTGCTGGGATAAGTACGCATTGACCTAAGGTTTGGATTGCCTCGGAGTCTGAAAGGAATCCATCTGAGACCTTGGATGGAACTTGGAACCGAAAAAGATACCAGCTATCCCGTCAGGTTTACAAATTCTGATCAGGCAGCCGCTCGAGGGGACGAGGGCGGTGTTTGCGCGAGCAGCAGGTGACGCAATCGCGAGCGGTCTGCCAACCCGATATCTACGATCTCGAAGCTGATCTCGTTGCCAGCGGCCTCTCGCACCAGGATTTGACTGTTAAGTCGTCTTAACGCGACCTGCAACTGCAGCGTTAAGTCGCCGCCGGCTTGCAATTTGCCTTGCCGGCGAGCTCTGCCACCGCCAAGGCTTAAAGCAACGATGTCGAGACCCGCCTTTCCAACGTTCGACGTCGCTATCGCCGTCATGGGCTTCAGCGGGAAAACCCGAGAGTAGCGCCGCTGCCGCGCCCACGGATTGTCCGGATCGACGGCAAGTGGCCCCAGCGAGAGCTCGCGTGCCGTAATCCCGCTTTGTGGCACATAATTTGCCGCTTTCTCCGGGTCGATCATGTGCAACGCCTGTAACGCCGCGATGCGCAATTCATGCGGATGCAACCAATGCAGCATCTTGCGGCCGCGTAACAGTTCGTGCAAAGCGTCTGCCGAGGGCTCGGCGCGTAACCGTCCCAGGGCTTCGATCGCCTTCACCTGGCTGTACGCTGTGAACCGCGTACTTTCTCCCGCTAAAGCAATATCCATCAATCGACCGACCGCGCCCAAGTCTCCGCTCATGCCGATCTCATCGATGGCCTCCGGAATGATCAGCGCGTCAAGATCAGGCAGCAGTTTCAACAGAACGTCCGCGCGCTTCGGCGATGCCGCCATGGCCAATTGGCGGATCAGCACATCCTGCTGCGCGCGACTCCAGTCTGAGGCACGTTTTGCGAGCAGCGACAGCCCCTCTTCCGGAGCCAATACGCTAACCAGCCCAGCCGCGCTTAAGGCATCTTCCGCGCTGCCTGAACGCAGTCTTCGTAGCAATTCGCCGCGCGATTCCGGTCCCAGTCGCTCCGCCAAGCCCATGAGCCTCATGGATTCATCTCGCAGGCTGCTGCGCAGGAACCGAGCGCAGAGTTGTTGGGTTACGATGCCCGCGTAGCGCTGCAACAAGCTCACCAGGTCATCCCCAGCGTGATTGGAACTGAGTGCCTCGTCTACGTACTCGGGCAAACGCAGTTCTACCGAAATCCGAGGACGGAGTTCCACGCCCAAGGCTGGTCTGCGATGCGAAATCTCTTCCAGCGCATCGGAGGCCGCTGCGGTCGCCACGAAGTCGCGTTGTTGCTGCACCGCGTAGCTCAACCGTACCAGCGCTGTACTCAGCAACCCTTGCATGCGCAGGTCCGACTCGCGCATTAACTGTCGAGAGATCGATCGCACCAGCTGCGGAACATAATCCGGCACCACCAGGGCATACAGGTCGGCGAGCTCGGCCACTCCTTTTGCCGATCGCCGGCGTCCTTCCGCATCGCGTCCTCCCACCGCGCTACCGTAATTCTGCAGGATGGCGTCGGCTAATTGTTCTTCTCCCTGCGCAATCAGTCGCTCGAGGTGAGCATCGATGGCGGAAGGCGTCACGTAATGAGCTGCGTCCGAAAGCAAGACGACCCGCTTGGCCTCGTCGGGCGCGGTGAGCCACAACTCGCGCTCTAACGTCTCCAGCAGCGCTTCCAGCGTCAGGCTTACGCGTCCAATCGTCTCCTGCTTTGGAGGTATCACGTTGCGCAATGTCTTGAGTTGCCGCCCCAGCCTTTGAATCATCCCTGGGATATCAGCGGTAGAAATCTCGCTATTTTCCAGCTTCGTAAGAATGAGCCGGATCACGATCTGGTCCGCGACCTGCAGAATGAGCAGGTCGCCTGAAAGCGGCGGATCCAACTCCGAGAATTCCACCAGGATCTCGCGTAGAAGTTTCAAGAGAGTCTTCGGAACTCGTTGCAGGTCACGAGCCGCCCCACGTGCGGCGTCCTCGTCCTCACTGATGCCGAGCCTTCCTAGGATGTGCAGCAGCGGCGCGATCTCTTCCGAACCGGCTTCCGCCCCTTGATAGGTAGCCGTGTCGTGCACCGCGGCATTAAGAAAATTAAGCAGGCGGAAGGCGTTGCTCAGCCATTCACGATGGTCGGGCTCTGGTGTTTCTATCATGCTCGAAGCCATCGCCACTTGCGTGGGCTGGTTGAATGCCATCGCGCTGGCGAAATCTTCCAGCGCTTCCCGCGTGAATTTCTCGTCGAAGCAGAAACGGTTGTTCGGAACCTCTCGCAGCAAGCGCGCGAAGCTCTGTTCTGCAGGCGTCACTTCAAGAGTAGAGGAATCGACGTTCAACCGGTCGTCGAGCAGTGCCACCGTGATACCCCCGGCCGGGATCAATTCGCGGATCCGCATGAGGCCCGCCTCCAACTGCGTCTCCGTGCGCGCATGGCTTAGCCCAAACAGGCGAACATATCGAGAAAGTGCAAACAAGCTGCGGACGATTCCGCGAGCGGCTGCGACCTTCAACTGGCTGGATGGGGACAACCGGGCCTCCTCGGGATGGCCACCAGACTACACACCTCAGTTGTCCTCTCGGGCATTACCAAAGGATGAGTCCGTTCGCTGGCGGTACTTCCGTATAAAAGATCAGCCCTGTTTACGGCGCTCTTGCATCTCCTGCAACAATCCCTCTTGGGAAGCGGCGCTCAACTTCTGCAACACTGCCGGGAAGATGACTCCCTCTTCCAGTTCGAGATGCCCCTGGAAGATCTCCGTCAGCGCTTTCGAAATCGTACAGAGTTCTCCATGCGCTTGTGGCAATTTTGCGGGATTATTGGCGACCAGCATCAGGATGGGAACCACTCGCTCGATGAGATCGTCAATCGCCTGGTGCTGCTGGACCATCGCGTCGAGCGCGTTCGCAATTTCCGGAGCAGAAAGTTCCAGCAGCCTCGGCCGCAGGCTCTCTTCTTCATCCGCTTCATGCAGCGGCAGCGCCACCGTGAAATAACGATAAGCGGAGTCGGCGGCCGCACTGATTTCCGGCAGCGGCGATCCTTCCGAATGTGCCAGCCTGCTCACGACTGAAGTGAAGTACCGGATTTTTTGGTCACAACTCGCCAGGAGATCGACGGCGTTTTGCGACGGACTTGCGGAATGGGAAGAGGCAATCGATTGCAACATAATAATTTTTCAAAGTCACCTGTTTAGATAGTACGTTGCTCCATTTCGGCGCAAAAAGAACGGCCGCGGTTTTTCGCCGCGGCCTTCAACTTTCGCAGAGAGCTACCGCTTGCGACCCTTCTTTGCTGCCTTCTTAGCGGGCTTCTTGGCTCCGCTCTTCTTCGCAGCTTTCTTCGTCGCCTTTTTCGCGGCCTTCTTCGCCGGCTTCTTGGCAGCTTTTTTCGTAGCCTTCTTGGCTGCCTTCTTTTTTGCCGGAGCCTTCTTCGCCGCTTTCTTGGCTACCTTCTTGGCGGGCGCTGCTGCTTTCTTTGCAGGTGCCTTTGCCGGAGCCGCCTTCGCCGCTGCCGGTTTCGGTTTCGGAGCTGCCGCCGCTGCTGGCGCCGCGCCGCCGCCCGTCGTCAGCTCGGTCTCGTCCTCGTCATCCATATCTTCTTCCGGTTCCGAGGCGGAGACTTCTTCGTCCTCTTCTTCTTCCTCGTCCTCGAAATCTTCGTCTACCGATTCGTCGAACGCATTAGAATCGCCGAACTCGTCCATCTCGTCATCACGTCCATACAGGGTAATTTCGTCGAAACTCATTGCTCCTCCTGCTCGCTCCGCCTGGAACATCGTTTGGTTGAGAATGCCTGGACTACCTACGAACCATTGCGAATTAGATATTGCCACATGTGATGCGACGGCGCGGATTATAACATCCGCATTGCCCGCTACTCGCGTGCTTGCACCGCATCAAGGATACGGACTCTATCTGAAATTTTGCGATGTGGCAACTAAGCGCGCGCAAACAAAATATTTCCCCAGTGCTGATTCGATACAGGCCTTCAGCAACTTTCAATCGAGTCTTCTATAACATTGAAAATAAATTACTTAACTGGGTTGCTGCTTGGCTCGTGATAAGCCGCGAATGCACAGCGAACACGAGTCGATCAGCGTCGGATCACGAGTACATCGCCCGCTCGCAGCTTCGCCACCGCCGGATTATTCTTCTTCAATTCCGCCACCGACAAATTGTATTGGCTCGCGATGCTGGTCAGAGTCTCTCCGCGCTTCACCGTGTGGTGTGTCGGAGTTTTTGCTGCCGTCGTAGATTTTTTCCCGCTCGCGCTCGTACGTGAAGTGCGTTGCGCCAACTCCGGTGCTGCCCTCTTCGAAAGCGTTCGCGTGCTCGATGCGGTTTCTGTTTCTTCCGCCGCCGGCTTGTAGATGTGCAACACGCGTCCCGGTTTCACAGCTGTTCCGGTCAGGTGATTCCATTTGCGAATCTTCTCGGCCGGCACGCCATAATCATTCGCAATCGACGAAAGCGTATCGCCCTTACGCACTTTGTAGGCGACCGAACGTTTCGAGTATCCGCCCACATCCGTAGTCGCACTTTCCTTCGTGGTGCGTCCCGTCGCCACCGGAATGATCAGCTTGGCCTCGGCGCGCACTTCATCGTCCGGCAAGGCATTCGCTTCTGCGATGGCCTCCGAACTCACGTGATACTTGCGCGCGATCGTCTGCAGCGTGTCGCCGGGCTGCACCCGATGGAACCGCCACAACACGCGCTTCTCCATCGGGATGGACGCAATCTCCTGCTCGAACTTCTCTTTGCTTCCCGCCGGCACGTGCAAAACGAACGACTGGTCTTTCGGTGTCGTCATCCGCAGCAGGCTCGGATTCAATTCCTGCAACTTGTCCACCGAGCTATCTACGCACTCCGCCACCAACCGCAAATCTACCGGGTAACTAATCGTCACCGGATCGCTGGCCAGCGGAGGATCCAGTTGCACGCTATCCAAACCATACTGCGCCGGGTTCTTCGACATGATCGTGATCGCGATAATGATCGGCACATAGTTGCGCGTCTCGCCCGGCAGCACGCCGCGCTTATAGAGCTCCCAGAAATCCGCGTACCCCGTGCGCTGGACGGCATGTTGCACGGTGCCCGGCCCACTGTTGTAGGCCGCCATCGCCAGGTACCAATCGCCAAACTGGTCATACAGATCGCGCAAATCGCGCGCCGCGGCTCGCGTTGCTTTTTCCGGATCCTGGCGCTCGTCCACCCACCAGGTTTTTTGCAATCCGTATTTTCGCCCCGCAAAGGACATGAACTGCCACATGCCCCGCGCTCCAGCCTTGGATACAGCCTGTGGCAAAAAGGCACTTTCGGCTTGCGCCAGATAGATCAAATCCTGAGGCAAACCTTCTTCCTTCAGGACGCGGCGAACCATTTCACGATAACGTCCCGCGCGGCGAAGACCGGTTTCGACAATCGCGCTTCCGCGCGGCGTCTTGAAATAATTTAAATAGGCTAGAACAGGATCGTTGACTGTGAGAGGAAGGTCATGGTCGATCGCTCCCACTTCGCCTTCGGCGCGTCCGCGCAAGTTCGGATCGAATTTCTCTGGCTGGGGGATCGGCTGCTCGGCAATTTCGTCAATCGGAGCGGGAGTGGATTTTTGTTCACTAAAACCGTCGCCGGCTCGGAAGGCTTCTAGTTCGTCCAAGCTAACGGTGTCAATAATGTGGTGGTACAAACCGCTCAGCCGGGGATCCGTATCGAGATCGAAGCCGCTGGCCAGCAAGCGGTCCAGCGCGTTGTCAAATTCCTCGCGCGCCTTGCCCAGATGTCCCGCCTTAAAATCTTGTTCGCCGGCGTCAAATGCCGCCTGGCTTTCGGTAGCCACCTGCTCGGGTCCGGAGGGAATTGGAGCGGCAACCGGCGGCGCAACTTTACGTTGTGCTTCGACCGGCGGCGCAACTTGAACGGGCTTTTGCTCGGGCAATGCAATCTGCGGCGGTTTAACTTGGACCTGTTTTTTGGAGGAGTCATCGCACCCGACGAGGCCTGCGAGTACACCCGCCGCAATGAACATCCAAGCCGCCGATTTTTGAGCGCGATATCCCATAAGGTTTTTTTTAACGGGCAGAGTCAGTTTGAAACGACGTGTCGAACCGTCCTCCGCATTGTTAAAGAGCACAATGCTAACCAAACCAAGAGGCAGATTCCCGCCACTAGGAATTCCGCATAGTTGATTGTAGATCATATGCCCCCAAGGGGGTCAATAGAGAATGCAACACCCTGTTAATATTTGTTTAACCCACTGAAAAAATGAATCTTAGGCCAGAGCTTGCTGCAGGTCCGCGATCAGATCGGCGGAGTCTTCGAGGCCAATGGACATGCGCACGGTGCCTGGGCTGACACCTGCTGCGGCAAGCTCAGTTGTGTTCAGTTTGAAATGGGATGTGTAGATAGTAAGCACAATGAGTGATTCGACTCCACCCAGGCTTGCGGCTAAAAGAAAGATTTCCGATTTATCGCAGAAGCAGCGCGCGGCCGTCAG
>PLDN01000099.1 GCA_003136185.1 Acidimicrobiaceae bacterium
TTCCCGGAATGGCCATCGCCGCGGCCTTTGACGAGCTCGCGCTCGTGGTCTGGAGGGGCGAGTCGCACCGGAGCTCGCCAGCCAAGCGTTCGACAATCCATCAATGCAACAGAGCCGTGTTGCCTGGCCAAGACCCCTCAAAGCCGAAGGATGGCCAAAGGGCCGACTCTCCGTGGCAAAGGCGCGATCCGATGCCAGCGGCAAAGCCTGAAGGCAGCCGAGCGGTATAAGGTGTCGTCATATGGTTGGAGTTGACCTTGTGTTCATCCCCGAATTTCGAGACAGACTAGAGATCAGCGCTGGCAGAATCATACAAAGAGCATTTCGTCCGTCAGAGATAAATAGTCAGGAAACTGAACATCTCGCAGGATTATGGGCCGCGAAAGAAGCAGTAGCAAAGGCCGCCGCCTCTGCACCCAGCAAGTGGACTGACATCGTCATCACGCACGATTCATCTGGCAAACCCCACGCGTCGATCGGAATGCAGGAGTTCGCCCTCTCGATCTCCCATCATGGTGATTATGCGGTAGCGGTTGCTTATAGAATCGAACAATGATCAACCGTCATTTTGGTGATTTTGTGGATCGCTTTACCGAGTATGACGGACGGCTAGCGATGACTATTCGGCCCTTTCTGCGGATAGAAAGGGTGAACTATCTTGAGTTGCAAACACAGACTTACCAGATCGCGAACTACCTCCGGGCACGGGACGTTCGGTTGGGAGATCGGATCATGGTCGTGGCCAACAACTCACCGAGCTGGGTGCAGCTCTTTCTGGGCGCCCAGCTCATCGGGGCAGTCCTGGTGCCAGTCGATGCGAGTAGCACACCGGCAACGACTCAGAAGCTCATCGACCAGACTGATCCGAAGTTGCTGTTTCGTAGCAGACACCTCCACGCTGAGCTTGAGACGTCGCCCATTGTCGGTTTGCTCGACGATCTCGGTGAACAGTGTGCTGCCTATGCAGCGAAAGCACCGGACGTTGAACTGACGGGAGACGAGCCGGCCCTGATTGTGTTCACCTCCGGCACGACTGCCGATCCGAAAGGCGTGGTCCTGACCCAGAAGAACGTGTTGGCGAATGTCGAAGCTGCGCTGCGAATGCTGAATGTCGGCCCCGACTGGCGCTTTCTGTCAGTGCTGCCACTTTCGCACATGTACGAACTGACAGGCGGCATGCTCGCTCCGCTTTCGAGCGGGGCCAGCATCTTCTATGTGCCGAGTGCCTCACCGCTGGCCATTGGGCGCGCCTTACAGGACTACCAGATCACGACGATCCTTGCGGTACCGCAGTTGCTTGTCCTCTTGCTGGAACGAATACGACGAGCTGCGGCGGTGGAAGGCAAGGCCAACACTCTAGCAACGGCCTCGGAGCTTGCCAAGGTCGTGCCCTTTTCGCTGCGCCGGGCACTGTTCAGGGAGGTCCACTCGCAGCTGGGAGGTCATCTGGACCTCGTGATCACCGGAGGGGCTCCTATTCCGATCGAGGTCGGAACGGCTTGGGAGCGTATGGGTGTCAGGAACCTTCAGGGATACGGTCTGACGGAGACAGCCCCGATCCTCACGATGAATCCCTTGCATGGACGCCGCGCCGACTCGGCGGGACGTGCTCTCGACAACGTACAGCTGCGCGTCGCGGAAGACGGTGAGATTCAGGTCCGAGGACCGAGCATCTTTCGCGAATACTGGCACGATCCCATAGCCACTCAAGAAGCATTTACCGACGACGGATGGTTCAGGACGGGTGATGCCGGCCATGTGGAGAACGGCTGGCTCTACATTCAAGGACGACTCAAATTTGCCATCGTGCTCAGTAGCGGTCTCAAGGTGTTCCCCGAAGACATCGAGATTGTCGCAGCCAGATATCACACGTTGAGCGGCGTCTGTGTTGTCGGGGTCAAGCGCCCGGGCGGTGAAGAAGTCGTAGCTGTTGTCATCTCCGATCGATCCGATCGCGAGATCGGTCAGGCCATCGATGAGATTAATGCCGATGTCGAGTCATTTCAACACATAAGTGGGTGGCGGCGGTGGCCGGAGGCAACGTTCCCACTCACCCGATTGCGAAAGACCGATCGTGCGAAGGTGCAGGAATGGGCGAATGATGTCCGACATGATGTCCGAGCCGGTGGGCACGCTGAGGAGCCGAATCAAGATGCCATTGCCGACCTCATCCGACAGAGCCTGGACGAGCCCAACAAGCAGATCAAGGACGCGGACCGGCTGGCCGACATCGGCCTCGACTCGCTTCGGAGACTGACGGTTGTCGCCCTGATCGAGGAACAGCTCGGCATCACCGTCGAGGAGGAGGATGTCACCCAGACCACGACTGTGGCAGGGCTGAGAGAGCTGGTCACCTCCGGCAGCCCGGCGGAGCGGCCCACCCCGCGTCCGTCCTGGCCGTTTCGACGGTGGGTGCGGCTACTCGGCGACGGAATCCGCGAAGTAGTCATTGGGGCCATTGTCGGGACGTGGGTCAGGATGAGTGTCGAAGGACAGGACCAGCTGGAGGATCTCGACACACCAGTGCTGTGCATCTTCAATCACAGCGATGATTTCGATGGGCCTGTCGTGTATCAAGCGTTACCACGCCGCATCCGCAAACGTCTGGCGATTGCCGCTGCCGACGATGTGATGCGGACGCACAAGGTGCTTGCCTTTGTCATACGTCTTTGCTTCGCCGGCTTTAATCTGGCCCGCACGGAGCCGTACATGCCAAGTCTGGAGTACGTAGGCACATTGGTTGACCAGGGTTGGAGTGTCGTTCTTGCACCTGAGGGCCGCCTGAGTACGACCGGCGCCCTGCAGCCGTTCAAATCGGGCATCGGCATGCTTTCCGTCAACCTTGGGATCCCGGTCGTACCGGTCAAGACCCTCGGTCTGTACGGGACGGTGCCGCTGCACGCCAAGTGGCCCAGACGCCATAGTGCCGTCACAGTTCGGATCGGTCAGCCGGTGCGGTTTGATAGCGATATGAACTATGACGATGTCACGCAACAACTGCACCAGATTATGGAAGAGCTCTGATTCGCCGAGTCGTACTACCGCAAACCGGGAGGCTGCCGACTGTTGGGCTCGCCGCGGGCTGGAGGAGGACCATGGCGGTGCGGCATGGCCAGCTGATGACGGAGCACGCTGATCTCCGCGTCCTTGGCGGCGACCTGAGGGAGCGGACCGGGTCGACCGATGTCAGCTCATGAGGGCAGCCACGGCCTCTTCGACTGACGCGAAAAGGTGATCGGCGCCGAGTTGTTCAAGAAGGGCACCGCGCTTTAGGTCATGGTGGACCAGGTGCGACGCCCGGGCAATCCCGATCGCCACTCCCTGCCGGTTGAGTTCGGTGGCCAGGCCATGCAGGGCCTGCAACCCCGTGTAGTCGATGTCGGACATGCCGTTGGCATCGAGGATCACCGCCTGGATGGGATCGGACGCGGCGTCGAGCAGCTGACGGATTCGTAACCGCAGATAGTCGGCGTTGCCGTACCACAGGGGGGCGTACACGAGATACACCAGGACCCCAGGGACCTGTTCGGTCGGGCGGCCGATGTCGAGCGGCATCCAGTGGTCGGTGCCCGGGTCACGACCGAGGACCGCGTCGCGTGGTCGGAAGGTGCGCCGAGTCCGGTCGGCGAGCGAGAGGATCATGGCGACGAGCACACCCTGTTCAATCCCGACCAGGGCGATCACGACAAGGGTGGCCGCAGCCAGCGCGAACTCGAGGCGGTCGAAACGAAGGATCGTCCGCAATTCGCCGATCCGAAACAACTTGGCGGCGATGTACACCAACGTAGCTGCCAACGTGGCCAGTGGCAGGTTGGCGAGTGGTGTGGTCAAGGCCACCACGACGCCCAGGACGACAACGGCGGCCATCGTGTTCGTGAGCTGGGAGCGCGTACCCGACGCGGTGGTGATCGCCGTGTTGGGCGGACTGGCGTCAACCGCGAACGCACCGATGAACCCGGCGGCGACACTGCCAGCCCCGACGCCGATCAGGTCCCGGTTGAAGTCCCAGGCCGTCGGACGACTACCCGCTCCCGACACCCGGACCGTGGCCGCCGTCTGGGCGACGCACAGAAAAGCCACCGTGAGCACGGTGCCGAACAATCGACGCAGCTGCGCCCAGGACGCAGACGGCAGGCGCACGTGTGGGAGCCCGCCGTGGACTGTGCCGATAACCGCCACGCCGTGGTGCGCAACCAGGCCGAGCGCAGAAACGGCGAGGATCGACAGGACCAGACCGAACAGTGCCCCGGGAAGCCTGAAGTTGATGCGCTCGGCGGAGACGATGATTGCCAGCACGATGAGGGCGATGCCCACCGACCACAGGTTGGTGTGGTCCAACTGGCCGATCATCTGGCGGATCCGGCCGATGGTGGTGGTGCCGGTGTCGCTTATTCCGAGGATGATCGGGAGTTGGCGGACGATGATCTCGACAGCAATCCCGGCCAGGACGCCGGTGATCACCGGAGTAGAGAGAAACTGCGAGATCCAACCCAGGCGACCCAGGCCGAGGATGACCAATACGGCACCGACCAGGAGGGCGGTGAAGGCCATGGTGCCGGCGTAGCCGGCAGTTCCCACCGCGGCGACCGATGCCACGCCGACGGCCAATACGGGGGCGATGGTGGAGTCTGCCCCGACCGACAAGTGGCGATTCGTGCCGAGAACGGCATAGAGCAACGAGCCAGCAACGAATGCGTAGAGACCGACGACCACCGGGAGGTTCGCCAGTTGGGCGGTGGCCATCTGTGACGGCAGCGCTACAGCGACCAGCGTCAGGCCGGCCAGGATATCGGCGCCCAGCCACGAAGCGCGATATCCCCGCAACGTCGGTGGGATCCACCAGGTGCTCATGCTTCATCTTGGCCCACGGCGAGCCTGTGGTGTCCGCCCGGTCGCTCACCGAGAGGTCCTCCTGACCGTTAGATCGGCGGGGGGCCGGGGTTGGGCATGGAACTCGGGTGGGCGCCGGCTGCCGACGGGTGTTTGCCCATCTGGATCAACGATACTCGTGCTCGCAGTGACTTGACCTCAACGCCGCTGGCCAGTGACATCGCCGGGAAGTGGTCACGGATGATTACGCGAGTGCACCGAACGCCGCGCCAGGACGACGGCCGTCTCGCTAACTGCCACAACGCAGGCACCTCGGGGCTACCCGACGGCGATGTCACACCGGGCTGTCCCGAAACCCGTGGCCTATGTTGACGGCGTGACTACATCTCCAAATGCCCAACTGCCCACCGGTGGAGGGCTCACCATTCGTCCGAAGGGATTTCTTTTCCCGTACTTCTTGCTGATCTTCAAGCCCATGCTCAGCGTCGACGGCGGCGACCCGCAGGCACTTAAGTGGCAAGCAAACTTCATAGCGTTGCCGCCTGGTCGACACACTGTTCGTTGTTATCTCCCCTACCTCTTCTGGCGTCATTTCGGGGACTCCACTGTGGAGGTTGACCTTTCGGCGGAAGTGTCAACCACCGTCGAATGGCGCACCCCGTGGCGGGTGTCTCGCGAGGGTAAGTGGAGGTTCGTCTCGCCCAGCTGAGAATGAGGTGTGCTTTTGAGGCTGACTGGTGGAGACGCATATTCCTCTGGTGCGTATTCCCCCTGAGATCCGGTCACGACTGTACTCGTAGGGCGACGTAGCGCCTCCAGTCCGTGCCGAGGATCTTGGATCGGTCGGCCACTCGCCAGGGCCTGCGATCGAGCAACTTGGCCAGGACCGGTGCGGGCACCGTGGCCAGCAGTGCGTCGAGGGCGGCGACCCGCTCGCGACCGTCGGGGTCACGATGCCGAGGACCAGCATTACAGGGACGAGGGAGATGAGCCACCGGCGAAGCGGTCCAGCGGACCGTGGTAGTGGTAGGAGCGCACCGACGGAGCCTAGGTGCGCACAGTGCGACGAAGCGGAGGATTCGCCGGGGCCATCAAGTCGCTCCGGAGCACTTGGGAATGCTCGTTGCCGGGCCGGCTTTGCGCATCCCCTAATGATGCTCCTATGGACTGTCAAGCGCGAATTGCCGACGCGGTAGCTGTCCGTAGACCTCTCTCGCGACGTAGCGCTTGAGGCAGCGAATCGCTTCCTTCTTGGTTCTGCCCTCCTTCATCCGCCGCTCGATGTAGTGCTGGGTTCGAGGATCGCAGACCATGCGGGTGAGCACGATGTGCCAGAGGGCCGAGTTCGCGCTGCGGTCGCCGCCACGGTTGAGGCGATGGCGCGCGTTCTTCCCGCTGCTGGCGTCGATCGGTGAGGCGCCACAGAGATGGGCGAAGGTGGACTCGCCCTTCAGCCGCTCTGGATTGTCGCCCGCGGCGACGAGCAGAGCGGAGGCGACGTCAGTGCCAACCCCGACGACGGCACAGAGCTCCGGGGCCGTCTCGGTGACGAGGTGCTTCAGGATTCGGTCGATCTCGCAAACCTCATCCTCGAGGTCGAGGGCTCGCTGTGCCAGCATCTGCTGTCTGCCATCCGGTCTGTTCAACGGGGAGCTGGTACCCCTTCGTGGTCATTGGGTCATCCAGTGACGCGAGCTCGAATCAGGATAGGCCGCCCTCGGTCTCGAGCTCGATCACGGTTGCTCCGTCACCGAGCGCCTGGTCCCCGATCTGCAACAGGACGTCGCAAGCCGGGTCTTTGCTGAGCATACGTTCCAATGCCGAGATGCGAAGGGTGAAGTGGACCGGCGCTCCCGAAGCAAGTATCCGCGCGGCCCTCACACGGCGGCCTCGCACCCCGCGCAGTACAGCCAAACCTGTTGGTTGCATCGGGCAGATGAGGAAGTAGCGGTCGCCAGATCTCGTGACCGGGCCGTAGAACTGGCCAGGTAAGAGACCCGATGGCTGAGTCCCGCTGATGGCCTGGCCGTTGCCCTCGATCCATCTAGCCAGTTGCTCGAGCCGTTCACGTTGCCACTCCATCAGCGATCCGTCGCCGAGGGGGGCGATGTTCAACAGGAGGCGTCCGCCTCCTGCGGCCGCGTCGGTCAGCAGCGCGATGACTTCTTGGGTGCTTTTGCGGTCCAAGTCGTGGTCGAGTGGTCCCCAACTGTCGTCGAGGGGGACGCAGGCCTCCCACGGCTCGGTGCCGCCGTCGAGGGGGACAACGCCCTCGTACATCATCGAGCTGTACCCGGAGAGGCCGGGGCAGCGATCGTTGATCACGATGTTCGGCTGGCGCTCGAGGATGAACGCCTTCAACTCGTCAGCTCGCCACTCTTCTGCGGTGCGCTCCCAACCGCCGTCGAACCAGAGGAGATCGATCTGGCCATATCGCGTCAGCAGATCGTCGAGCTGTCCCCGCTGGTCGGCGAGGAAGCGATCCCACTCGGCCGGCTCTGGCCGTGGGTAACCGAGTGCCGGATAGGGCCGCATCTCGTCGGTGAAGGCGGGATAGGACGGGTGATGCCAGTCCGGCAACGAGAAGTAAAGACCAACCCTGATCCCGGCCTCACGGGTGGCGGCTACGAACTCGCCGACAAGGTCCCGGCCGGGTTCGGTGACGTGGATCCCATGCGCGCTGAACTCGCTTGGGAAAAGGGTGAAGCCGTCGTGGTGCTTCGTCGTGAGCACGGCGTAGTCGACGCCGCACGCGGCACCGAGACTCGCCCACTGAGCAGCGCCGCCGACCGGCGGCGACCAGCCTGCCGTCATTTGGTCGTACTCCCCTACCGTGAGCGATTGGCAATTCGGGAGGATCGAGATACCGCCGACCATCGGCCAGGAAGGCTCGAGGCGCGCAGCGCTGTACGGGCCCCAGTGCACAAAGAGCCCGAAGCGGGCGGCGTCGAACCAGTCGGCCATTCGCGAATGCTACGGGTCGTTGGCCGCATGCGATAACGCGTGTCAAACTCCACTTGCGCCCCGCGATCTCTGACGACATGATCCGGGCCCTGGAGGCACTGATGCATGATCTCGTCATCCGTAATGCCACATTGGTCGACGGAACCGGTGCGGAGGCAATTCGAGCGGATCTTGCGGTCGACGATGGTGTCATAACCGCTGTCGAGCACGCTGAAAACGGCGGCGAGGCGGTCGGTCCGGGTCGGCGCGAGATCGATGCCGACGGCCGCCTCGTCACGCCCGGCTGGGTGGACATCCACACGCACTACGACGGTCAAGCCACGTGGGACCCTGAGATGACCCCGTCGAGCTGGCATGGCGTGACCACTGTGGTCATGGGCAACTGTGGCGTCGGCTTCGCCCCCGTACGACCCGATTCACAGAATTTCCTCATCGAGCTGATGGAAGGCGTGGAGGACATTCCCGGCACGGCGCTGCACGAGGGTATCGACTGGCAGTGGGAGTCCTTCGGCGAGTACCTCGACACCCTCGACCGCACGCCCCGCGTGATGGACGTGGCTGCCCAGGTGCCGCATGCGGCAGTCCGCGCGTACGTGCTCGGCGACCGGGCGCACGAAGACGCCACCGACGAAGAGATCACCCAGATGGCAGAGATCGTCCGCGAAGGTCTCGAAGCCGGCGCGGTGGGCCTCTCGACCTCGCGGACCGTTCTGCACCGGTCGGTACACGGTCTTGTTCCCGGTACCCGTGCGCCCGCTGAGGAGCTGCTCGAGCTCGGTGCCGTCCTGGCCGACGGCAAGGCGCGCGTCTTCGAAGTGGTCACCGATCAGGCGGACCTCGCCGAGGAGCGAGCGTGGATGATGGATCTCGCTAAGCGGGCGGACACGCGAGTCACCTACGGACTAGCCCAAACACCGTGGAACTCGACCGGCTATCGCGATGCGCTCGCTGATGCTGATGCGCTCAGCAAGGAGGGCGTTGACATCCGGCCGCAGGTTGCCTGTCGGCCGACCGGCATGCTCTTCGGTCTCCAGTCGTCGCTCCACCCCTTCCTGACGCACCCGACCTACCGCGAGCTCGCCGACCTGCCGTTGCCCGCGCGAGTTGCTCGGCTCTCGGACCCAGAGGTCCGGGCGCGCCTTGTCGCCGAGAAGCCCGGGACGGAAAGTGTTATTGCAGCCGCGCTCATGTCGCGCTTCGATCAGATCTTTCGCCTCGGGGACCCTCCTGACTACGAGCCGGACCCGAGTACCAGCATCGCTGCCACGGCTCAGCGAGAGGGCCGCTCGCCCGAGGAGGTTGCCCTCGACTGGCTTCTCGAGGCCGACGGCACCGCTCTGCTCTTCGCTCCCCTGGCCAGCTACGTCGACGGCAACCACGACGCCATCCGGGAGATGATCACCCATCCCCGTGCCGTGCTCGGCTTGAGCGACGGCGGGGCTCACTGCGGTCTCATCTGCGACGCGAGCATGCCGACGTACCTCCTGACGCACTGGGTGCGCGACCGCAGCCGCGGTGAGCGCCTGAGCCTCGGAGAGGCTGTTGCCCTTCAGACCGGCCGTACAGCGTCGGCATTCGGGTTCGCCGATCGGGGTACCGTCGAGGTCGGAAAGCGTGCCGACCTGAACGTCATCGACCTCGACGAACTCACATTGCACGCGCCGAAGATGGTTCACGACCTCCCCGCCGGTGGTCGCCGACTTGTGCAGCGAGTCGACGGCTACCGCTACACGATCGTCGCGGGCGACGTGACGTTCGAAGACGGCGAGCCGACCGGCGCACGCCCCGGCCGCCTCGTCAGGCGCTAGCCCCTTCCACCTCTCGCCTCTCGCCGCGAAGGCCTCATCGATTTTGGGCGACATGTCAACTTCGACACGTCACTCTGAACCGAGACACGCCTCCGCGAGTGGAACCTCTATCGACAGGCGGTTCCCGCACCCGAGAGGGCCAGTTCACGGGTACGTTGTTTGGCGGGACCTGTCAATGTTTACATGTCCCGCGAAAACAACATGTCCTTGTTCCCCGCCCCGCAGCTCCAGACTCGTCCTTGCTCGCGCACTGCGAAAGAATCGAGTCGTGACAACCCGCAAGCAAGTGATGACGATCCATCGGGTTGAGACGCCCGAGTGGGAGGTCCTGCGGGACATCAGGCTGCGTGCCCTCGCGGACTCGCCCGACGCGTTCGGCTCGACGCTCGAACGCGAGCTCGCATTCGACGAGGCCATGTGGCGCTCGCGGTGCGTCACGAGCACCAGCTACCTCGCAGAGTGCGACGGCGTAACATGCGGCCTCGTCGCTGCCTTTTGCCCAACGGGCGACAGCACCGAGACGGAGCGGAGCTCGCTCGAGCTCGTCTCCATGTGGGTGGCCCCGCAGTACCGACGTCGCGGAATAGCGGCTCAGCTCGTGAACGAGGTGCTCGAGCTCGCTCGACGGGAGCACGCAGAATCAGTCACGCTCTGGGTTGCCGAGGGCAATGGGGCGGCGGGTGCGCTGTACGAGAGACTCGGTTTCGTGCGGACGGGCAAGACGGATGGGTTGCCCGGGCGCCCCGAGAAGTGTGAGGAGCAGATGCGGTTCCAGGTGGCCTAACAAGAGGCCGAACTTCAACGAAGCTCGGCCGGCCTCCCGAAGAGATAACCCTGTGCTGCTTCGATCCCGAGGCTTGTCAGCATCTCGGCTTCTTGCTCGGTCTCGACGCCCTCGGCGAGGCTTATCGCTCCGGAGCGTTCCGCGAGGGACTTGAGCGCATACGAGATCGCCTGCTTGGTGGCATCGGTGTCGACGCCGCGAGTCACGTCGGTGTCGATCTTGATGATGTCGACGTGTACGCCGAGCAGCTGACGCCAGCTGACGAGGCCTGAACCGGTGTCGTCGAGGGCCACCCTCACACCCTTCAACCGAAGGTTGGCTAGAGCCTCGTTGACATCACTGGTCGCTTCGGCGACCGAATCTTCGGTGATCTCGAGCACGACACGATTGCTCGCGACCTTCTCGATCTCGTGGTCCAACTCGCTCGTGGCGATCGTCGAGGGGGAGACGTTCAAACAGACAAAAGCGTCCTCGGGCACCCGGTCGAGTTCCGCGAGGGCTGACCGGACGGCCACTATCTCGAGCGTCTCGCGCACCCCGAACTCCCTTGCGGCGCTGAACCATGCAACTGGCGAGAGCTGATCCCGGTTCGAGAACCGCGTGAATCGCGCAAGCGCCTCGTAGCCGAGAACGTTCCGGCTCTCGAGGTTGACGATCGGCTGCCAGACAATCGGGATCGCACCGCCGTCGATGACGGACTGGATCTGTTCGCGGCTGACTGCGCTTTGCTCAGCCACATGAAAGGTGTCTTCGATGATTGCGACAGCCTACAGGAACGCTGAATGCCGAATGTTTGCTGACCTTAAGGTTCGTCGCCTGAAGAAGGGGTTGGCCGTCGCCGTTCACCACGTGGCTCTTCGACCCTCCTAGGTATCGTGGGCGCGAAGATGCGTCATCCGAGAGACCAGCGGCGTCGGATAACGACCGAGATGAAGGTCGATATGACCACGGCTAGCGACGGCAGCCTCGCGATGTCGGTGGCTCGCTGGGAGGAAGACGCGCTCGCCGAGATCTAACGCCGATACGCGTCCGGCCTGCTCAGCCGGGCGCGGCGTCTCCTTTATGATGCTCGGCTCGCCGAGGACGTCGTCCAAGAGGTCTTCGTACGGCTCTGGAACAGACCCGAGAGGTTCGATCCCGATAGGGGAAGCTTGCGGGCGTTTCTCGCTGCTGAGACCCACGGCCGAGCCGTCGATCTCCTGCGGGCCGAGGCGGCGCGCCGACGTCGCGACCGCCGCGCGCACATCGTCTGCCAGCAGGGTCTCGACGACCTCGTGCTCGATCGAGCCACACACGGAGGCCGTGCTCACTTCCGCGACGAGCCACCAGGCCGCCGAAGTGGTCATCACCAACTCGGGCCAGGCGTACTGGGTCAATTCGACGCTGCCGGAGCTCAGCGGAGGGCAGACCTACCAGCTCTGGGCGCTCGTGAACGGCAAGGCCGTGTCGATCGGGCTCATCGGTCGCGACCCCACCGCCTACGCGGCGTTCACAGTCGAGATCGGCTCGTCGGCTCTTATGATCACAGCCGAGCCACAAGGCGGCACGCCACAGCCGACGACGAAAGTGCTCGTGCAAGAGACGATCTAGTACGGGCGGGCGCGGCCGCCCGCGGAGCGGGCCAGCTAGTTGGCGGCCTGGAGCGCAGCCAGCTCTTCTGCCACTTTCTTCTCGTGTTCCTCGGCATCTTGCCGAGCACGCTTCGGCCGCCAACGACCGCCGAGGACCAGCATGAAGGGCAGGAAGAGCACTTCGCCGCCCACGCATACCCAGTACCAATCCTGCCACTGGTGCGGCGTCGTGGCAGCAGCCTTCTCGACGCTCGTCAAGGTGGCCGCATTCTTCGTGAAGAAGGCCGCCTCGCTCTTGATCTTCGTGTCCTTCGATATGGCGAGGAGCTTGGGGAGGCCGACCTCAGCGATTGCCTTCTTCAGCAGAGCCGGCGGCTCCGCCGTGCTGGGGTGCTTGGCCAGCTGGGCGAAGAGTGCAGGATGGGCGATCACCGTTTTGATCAGTGGATCGGACTTCTCGATCGCCTGGGCCTTCTGCCCAAGCGGTCCATGCTCGACGAGCGGCGTCACCGATGTGATCACCACTGGCAGGATGAGGATCGAGATGGCAACAACCGCACGAATTACCCAACCCCAGACTGCCAGACCGGTAGCGATGAGCGCGGGATTCCGACGCTCGACGGTCTCGGTGTAGGCCGCCATCCAGGGCGCATACGCGAAGGCCATGAACGCAGCCAGCACAGAGACCGTCAACACCAGCGTGTAGTAGCCGGTATGGGGATGGGTCGCATACCCGAGATAGACGATCGTCATCGCGATCGTACCGAGGCATCCGAAGACCATGAACGGCTTTCGCACGCGGGCCTTGTCCGACAGAACGCCGACGATCACGAGAGCGAGCGCGTTGAAGCTCCACCACCAGTTGCCGATCCCGTTCGCATTCGCGGTCGAAAAGCCAAAGACAGTCTGGAAGTACACGACGTTGAACCCAACCGCCGTGAAGTAGATGATGAGAAACGTACTGATCGCGAATGCGCCGAGGATGATGTCGGGCCTCAGCATCTGTCGCCATGGCTTCTCGAGCATCGACTCGACGTCGAGTCCAGCCGCCTTTGCCTCGACCAGTGCGCGATCGCGCACGGACACCATCAGCTGGTCGCGAAGATTCGGTGCGAGCTCACGAAGGCCGAACAGCGCTAGGAGGAACACGCCGATCCCTGCGAGCCCGCAGATGGTGAACTGGTCCTGCCACGCATGCAGGTGCGTCAGGGTGTGGCTGGCCACCTCCGAGACGATGAGGCTTGCGATAACCGGGCCGAGGGTCCAAAAGCCCATCGCTGAGGCGCGACCGAGCTGGGGCGAGAAGTCTCGAACGAGCGCAGGGGTTGCCACGAGGATGATTCCCTCGACAAAGCCGATCGCTACGACGATGGCGGCGTAAGTCCACGCGTTCGGCGCATTCGGGATCCCAAACAAGACGAGCAGGCCGGTGATGGCAAGCCCGTAGGCGACGAGGTTCGCCCGACCCCACCGGTCCGCCAGCCCGGCGATCACCGAAGCGAACGCTCCGACAGCATTCGCGACCACGGTGATGTACACGTAGAAGTGGAAGGACATGCCGTACTGGCGGAGGATCTCGGGAGCGACTGCGCCCTGTGTGTAGAACTCGTAGTACAGGAGAACCGTGGCGAGCACCACGATCATCAGGTACCACATGCGCTTGCCGGTGCTCGGATAGCTATCGAGCTGCCTCTGCCACAACCTGGACATGTCGTGTGCTCCCTTCCGGGCCCTACTACTAGAAGATCTTCGTGGTTGCCCCCCCTTGGTGACCGACGATCACCTCGGTCACCAACTCAGCAGGGAAAAGACCGTGCTCGACCACTCCAGGCTGATTCGCGAGCATCCCACACAGATCGGCCGGGGACCCGATCTCTCCCCACCAGTCGGCGATGACACCCCCATCGGGACTCGGGGGTACCTCCCGTACCCGGACGTCCCCGAGCGCCGCGATCGTCGCAGCGAGCCCGAACCGAAGCAGCTCGAGCGCTATCGGAGCTTCGATGCGGTCGACGAGCTTGTCCGGCGAGACGATCACGACAAAACGCTCGGCCGCCGCCGCCACTACCTTCTCCCGCGTATGAGCACCGCCGCCACCCTTCACGAGCCACCTGTCGGGGGCCACCTGGTCGGCTCCGTCGATCGCGAGGTCGAGATGATCGAGCTCGTCGAAAGCACGGACGTCGAGCCCGAGCTGCCGCGCGGCCAACTCGGTCCGAGGAGAGGTCGCCACGTAGACGCAGTCGAGTGAGCGCCGGGCGAGGACCGGCAGCAGAAAGGCGACGGTCGACCCGGTCCCGAGGCCGACGCGCATGCCCGGCGCGGCAAGGAGAGCGGCTGCCTCGGCGGCCGCGCGTTTGCCTGCGTCTTGGGTCACGGTCCCTATCGTGCCGCACACGCGGGCAGCGCACCCGATCTACGCTCCGTCCGATGAACGAACAGCTGGTGCGGGTGCCGACAACGGGCACCGAGATTTGCTACGAGACTCTCGGCTCGTCGAGCGATCCGCCCATCCTTCTGATCATGGGTCTCGGTACCCAGATGATCGCTTGGCCGGACGATTTCTGTCGTGATCTGGCGTCTCGCGGGAACTTCGTGGTGCGTTTCGACAACCGTGACGTCGGCCGATCGACGCACTTCAACGACCTTGCGACTCCCCCGCCGCTGCAGGTGTTCCTGCGCCGCTCGCGACCGCCGTATCGCCTCGAGGACATGGCGGCCGACACCGTCGGGCTGCTCGACTCGCTCGGCATCGAGCGGGCCCATGTCGTCGGGGCTTCGATGGGCGGTTTCATCGCGCAGCTCGTCGCGATCGCCAATCCCGAACGCCTGCGCAGCCTTAGCCTCATCATGACTTCCACCGGGTCGCGGCGGGTCGGGCTGCCCCGACCCCGTGTCATGGCTCAGATCGGGCGCGGGCGCCGGCGCCGGCCGGAGGCAGACCGCGAGAGCGCCATGGAGCTGGTGGCCCAGATCGCACTTGTGATCGGGTCACCCGGCTATCCCTACGACGAGTCCTATTTACGGGATATGGCGGGGCGGGGATATGACCGCGCCTACGACCCCTCCGGGTACCTCCGCCAGGTGGAGGCGATCATGGCGCAGACCGACCGCACGGCTGGGTTGCGACGCATCTCGGTGCCGACGGTCGTGATCCACGGGCTCGCTGACCCGCTCGTCGCGGTGACCGGAGGGCGGGCAATTGCTCGGGCGATTCCCCGGTCGCGTTTCGTCGGGCTGGCGGGAATGGGCCACGACCTGCCGAGGGCGCTCTGGCCCCGGATCGCAGACGAGATCGTTCAGGCGGTTGGAGAGGGAGAGAGCGAGCTGGCCGCCCGCTGCAAGCTCTGAGGCAGCTCTTCGGCATGCAGGATGTGGAGGCGCTTGGTCGTTCTCGTGAGCGCGACGTAGAGCGCTCTCAAGCCCTGCGCGTGCTCGGTCACGAGCAGGGCCGGTTCGACTATGACCACCGAGTCGAACTCGAGGCCGCGAGCCGCATCGAGGCTGAGAACCGACAACGGGGCGTCTAGGAGCTTGCGCGCATCTGAGGCACTCAGCCCGCCGTGGCCGCCGGCCGACGGCACGTCGAGGCGGCTCGCCAGCTCGTCGAGGAAGCCGACGGGTGCGATGACTGCGACCTTGCCATCACCTACGGCAGCTCGTTCGGCCTGACTGGCGTCGACGACGGAATCGACAAGCAGCGCTGCGGGCACGAGAGTGACGACCGGGTCTTGACCGGCATCACGCACCGACCTCGGGGGCGTGAGCCCTGGTGCCGTCTCGGCGAGGATCGCGTTCGCGAGCACCATGACCTCGGTCGGGGTCCGGTAGTTGACCGTGAGCTCCTCGACTCGGACGCCCCGACGGCTGCGGACCTGCGAGAGAGCGTCCTCCCAGCTATCCGGCGCAGCTGCGCTGCTCGCTTGGCCGAGGTCGCCCACGATCGTGAACGAACCGGCCGAGCAGCGACGAGACAGCGCTCGCCACTGCATAGGCGTCACGCCTTGGGCCTCGTCGACGACGACGTGACCGTACATCCTGGCGCCCTTGTCTGTGATGGGCGACGCTGCGACGTTCGACCACGAGGTGAGGTGACTGCGGAGGCGGTTGAACGTCGCAGCGTCCATCGAGCCGAGCACCTGGTCCTCGCGCCACCTCCGGCCGCACGAGTCACAGCGCCAAGGCCGCTCTCCCCTCCCGAGCTCGAGTGGCGAGCCGCAGTCGGGACAGTCAGGCGTGAACTCGCTCGAGACGCGATCGAGCATCCAGGCGTCGGCCTCGTCGAGCATCGAGTCTCCACGCGCTCGCCCGCGACTCGAGCGCTTGGCCGGCCCAAGGAGCTGAGCGGCTTCGTCGAGCAGCGCGATGTCGCCCTCGGTCCAGGCGATGTCGGCAAGTGCCGTCGATCGCTCCCGGTCGAGCAGCGTCATCTCCTCGGGCGTGAGCACGTCCTCGGTCGCCGCACGCAAGAGAGCCGGCGCGCTGAACAGGTCGTGGAGGAGCTCTTCGGGAGTGAGGATGGGCCACATCCTGTCGAGGCCGGCTTTCGCGTTCGGGTCACGGCGCAGCTCTGAGGACATGCCGGCCGCCACCCGTGCCGCCTCGTCCTTCTCGACCGGTAGGCGGGCGCCCCTCTCGGCAGCTCGGTCCTCGGCTTGGTGCCAAGCGCGCACGACCATGCGGGCGAGCAACCGCTCGACAAGGCCGCGCCGCGCATTGTGGGTCCCATTGCGCTGACGGGCCGTCTCGACGATCCGGCGCGTCTCGCTCGGGCGGATCGTGAGCTCGTGCCGCCCGTAGTGGACGACGAGCGGGTGCCGGAGGGGGCGCGCGCGGGTCTCGATGGCCCGGGATATGACGCTCGCCATGCGGGCGTCGCCCTTCAGCTCGGCGACCGCCTGCGGCTCGTTAGCCCGGGCACGGGCTTTGCCTGCGTAAAGCTCGCCCGGCGTCGCGAGAGCGACGGTGTGCTCGCCGAGCGACGGCAGCACCTGCTCGATGTAGCGGAGGAACACGCTGTTCGGCCCGACGAGCAGCACGCCATCTCGGTCGAGGCGCTGGCGATATGTGAACAGGAGATAGGCGGCCCTGTGGAGCGCGACGGCGGGCTTCCCCGTTCCAGGACCACCCTGGACGACGAGGATGCCGGCCAGTCCAGACCTGATGACGGCGTCTTGTTCCTGCTGAATCGTCGAGACGATCTCGTGCATGCGACCCGTGCGGGCGTGCTCCAAACCAGCAAGGAGCGCCCCTTCACCCATCAGGACGAGTCCGTCGGAGGCCTCCCGATCGAGCAGCTCGTCGTCGATCCCAACTATCTGGCGGCCCCGGAAGAGGAAGTGACGGCGCCGGCCGACACCGAGTGGCTCCGCCGGGGTCGCCCGGTAGAAGGGCTCGGCGATCGGGGCACGCCAGTCGATGACGAGCTGATCGCCGTTCGCGTCAGAAACGCCGATTCGGCCGATATAGCCACGCAGGCCGTCGATGAAGTCGAGCCGCCCAAAACACACCGAACCGTCGCCGATGTTCAACTGAGCCAGCCGGCGCCCCGACAGCTCGACGCGGATGTCGCGTTCCACCCTTGCCGCGAACGTGCCGCCAGCACCTTCGCTCACGACTTCAGCCGACAACGCCCGGGCAGCGTCGCGCATCGCGTCCAGGCGTTCGTGCGCCCGGTCGAGATACGCCTGCTCGGATTCGACTTCTGGGTGGGTTATTGCGTTCTCCTCTACGGCCTTATCTCGTGCGCAGAGCGGGAGAAGGTGGTCGACCAGATTACCGAACAACGGAGCGAAAGGGAACATCCCGCGCGTTCTCCCAGCTCAGGCGGGATCCGCGCGCCCCGGCTCCTCGCGCTCGATACTGACGTCGAGCGGTGCGGGAGCACCCCTTTTGGAGGTGGTCGATGTCCATGACTCCGTTCGTGCCAGGCGTGGCGGCTCGATGAGGCGCTCCGTCCGCCCTCCGCGGCGTGTGTCACCGGATCGGTGGCGGCGGCGCCCTGGCCGGGACGCCGCTTGCCGGAGCCGGGTCGTCTTCGCTCGGAGAACTGCGCTCGTGCGGTTTCCCCGGACAAGGGCGCGCGAGGCGATGATCAGCCGGGGTCGGCCTCGTGACCGGCCCTATGGAGCCCCCAGTACGCCCCGCTCGGGGGGATCTCGCCCTTCACGACCTGGTTGATCACTCGGCAGATCGGCAAGTCCAAGCCATATCGTTCGGCCAGGTCCAGTACGAGCTCGGCTGTCTTCACGCCTTCTGCCACCATGTTCATCTCGGCCAGGATCTCGTCGAGCCGGCGACCCTGGCCGAGCTTCTCGCCTACCTGCCGGTTGCGGGAGTGCGGGCTCATACACGTCGCGACGAGGTCGCCCATCCCCGCCAGACCGGCGAAGGTCGCCTGCTCGCCACCCATCGCCACCCCGAGCCGGGTGAGCTCCGCCAGGCCGCGAGCCATGACGGCTGCCCGCGTGTTGTCCCCGACATCGAGCCCCTGGCCGATACCGACGGCGATGGCGATGACGTTCTTCAGAGCGCCGCCGATCTCGCATCCGATGACGTCGTGGTTCACGTAGACGCGGAAGACGCCTCGTGTCATGACCTTTTGGATCTCTCCCGCCACGTCTAGGTCCTCGGTCGCGATCACGGCTGCAGCGGCCTTGCCCTCCATGATCTCCCGCGCGATGTTCGGGCCGGTCAGCGCGGCGGCCGGATGTCCCGGGAAGACCTCGTGGATTACCTCTGTCATGCGCAGGTAGGTGCCTCGCTCAAGCCCCTTCGAGAGGCTCACGATCGGGATCCAGGGACGCACTGACTCCTTCGCCGCTACGAGCACCTCGCGGAACCCGCCGGACGGCACCCCCACGACGAGAAGATCCGCCTCTTCCACGGCCTCTTTGATGTCAGAGGTCGCCCGCAACTCGGGCGACAACGCATAACCAGCCAGGTATTCCGCGTTCACCTTCTCCTCTTGGACCTGTCGTGCCACCTCCGCGTCCCTCGCCCACAACACCGTCGGATGCCTCGGCGCGATCAGCGAGGCCATCGTCGTTCCCCATGATCCGGCACCGAGCACGGTCACGTTCATACTGGCGGCCCTCCCCTGTCGTATCTCCATTGCCACTCCACGAGGGACCGATCGCACTCGTCGATCGTGCGAGCGCCGGCGAGCATCATCGACTCGACGAGCTCCGCCCGTAACCCTTCGAGGAGCTCTTCGACCGCCTCAGCACCGCCGGCGGCAAGCGCCCACAGGACCGGCCTACCCACCATCACAGCGCTCGCCCCGAGGCAGAGCGCCTTCAGGACCGCCCGCCCGTCGAGGATTCCTCCGTCGACGAGCACCGGTGCCCGCCCGTCGACAGCACCGACGACGGCCGACAGAGCATGTGCGGTCGCGATTGCCCCGTCCAGCTGCCGCGCCCCGTGGTTCGAGACGACCAGCCCGGCTGCCCCGGCGTCGAGGCAGCGCCGAGCGTCGTCAGCCCTGAGAACACCTTTCACGAGAACGGGCAGGCCCGAAAGGTCGGCCAACCACGAGACGACCTCCTCTGTCACGCTCGGGTCCTGGCTGGTCGCGGTCTGTACGGCCGGGCCGCTCGCTCCGGCGAGATGGAGCCCGAGGTTGACGAGGTACTGCGCGTCGGTGAGAGGTACCGGACCAGAGGCGCGGGGCTTCGGGCCGACGATCGGCGTGTCCCCCGTGAGCATCAACGCCGCTGCGCCTGCTGCGACCGCGCGTTCGACGAGCGCACGGGTGAGGCCACGGTCGCGCAGTACGTACACCTGGAACCACCACGGCCTACCGGCCACGGCCGCCACTTCTTCGAGCGGGCGGGTCGCCCGGGTCGCCATCACATAGAGGGCACCCGCTTGGCGGGCGCCCGCGGCGCTCGCGAGCTCTCCCTCGGGATGGGCGAGGGCGTGGTAGGCCATCGGGGCAACGACGACCGGAGACTTGAGCTTGCTCCCGAACAGCTCACAGGTCACGTCAACCTGCGAGACGTCGCGCAGGACGCGGGGCACGAAGCGCCAGTCGTCCCACGCGGCGGATGCCTCCGCCAGCGACAGCTCATCTCCGGAGCCAGCCGCGAACAACTCGGCAGCCTCCGGCGCGAGCCGTGCGCGGGAGTCCGCCTCCCACTTGGCGATGCGGTCCCTCATGGCACGGGCGGCGCCCACGACGGAGGCCGCTTCTCCCGGAAGGCCGCCATCCCCTCCCGAGCATCGTCGGATGCGAACAGCTCAGCCGAGAGCCGAGCATTGCGCTCGAAGGCCTCCTCCCGATCGAGACCCGGCACCGCGTAGACGAGTCGCTTGGCAACCGAGAGCGCGTGAGGGCTGCCCTGCAGCACCGCCGAGACGACCGCCGCGACAGCATCGTCGAGCGACTCGCGCGCGACCGAGCGGTTGACGAGGCCCGCTTCAGCGGCCCGCCCTGCCGAGACTCGATCCCCGGACAAGAAGAGTTCGAGAGCATCTGCCACTCGCATCTTCAGAAGACAGACGACGGAGATGATCGCCGGGGCCACTCCGATGCGGACCTCGGTGAACCCGAAACGAACGTCCTCCGCCGCGATCGAGATGTCACAGGCAGCGGCCAACCCGACTCCCCCGCCCATGCAGTGACCGGCAATTCGCCCGATCACCGGCTTGGGGTGCTCGATGATGGTCGCGAGGACCTCGGGCAAAGTCCAGCGAGGCGGCTCAGTCGAAGAGCCCTTCAAGTCTGCGCCTGCACAGAAGGCCGGGCCGTTGTTCGTGAGCAGCACGACGCGGCAGGCCTCGTCGCTTCTGGCGGCCGCGAGGTGGTCCCCGAGGGAGTTGACGAGGTCGGTAGAGAGGGCGTTTCTCTGGTCGGGCTGGTTGAGCGTGATCGTCCCGACGCCGTCTGAGACCTCGTACAAGGTGGGGCTCGTCATGACGCGTGAACCCCGGGGTGAAGTTGCACAGGCACGGGCACCACTTTCGCCCGTAGGTACTCGCCGAGGCCCTTTGCCTGCGCGTCGAGGCGCGGCGAGGAGGCGACACCTTCTCCGAGCAGTCCGTGGATCACGAAGTTGATCGCCCGGAGGTTCGCGAGCTCGTGGCGCTCGACAGCGAGCTGGGCCGTCTCGGGCAAGAGCTCCCGGAGGCGGTCGATCGTGAGCCAGCCCGCCAGCCAGCCGTATGTCTCCTCAGTACGGGCCCAGACACCGAGGTTGGCATTGCCTCCCTTGTCGCCCGAGCGTGCGCCCATGATCCGACCGAGCGGGAGTGGGGCGACCTCGTAGGCCGCGAACTCGGTCTCGCTGTGGTCGGCCGCCGGGAGCGGGTCTTCACCAGCGGACAACCCGCTCACGTCCACCGCTTCGACGAGATGCCGCTCGCCGCCCACGACGACCTCCTGGAAGACGAGGTCGGAGGGGAGAATGGCGGGCCAGTAGACGCCGTAGGCCTGGGTCTGGCTCCCACCGCCGAAGAAGCCCGGGTAGCTCGCGAGCGCCAACTCGGTCACCTTCGAACCGAAAGAACGACCTACTTTCCGCTCGTCGGCGTCCTTCACGGTGATGCGCAGCTGAGCCACGGCCGCCTCGTTGCTCGGCGGATCGGCCTGGTCGGTCCGCAGCAGCTGCACCTCGACCGACTCGAAGCCCTCCCGCCCGCCCGCGACCGATCCCCATAGGGCCCGTTCGAACATCTCCGCCTTTGCCTCGACGTCGAGCCCTGTGATCATCATCGTCATGGTGGTACGGAATCCGCCGACGTAGTTCATGGCGATCTTCGTCGTCGCCGGCGGAGCCTCTCCCTTGACGCCCGAGACACGCACGCGGTCGGGGGCCTCCTGCGAGAGCCGGATCGAGTCGAAACGGGCCGTCACATCGGGATTGGCGTACCGCGCCCCACCGATCTCGTACAGCAGCTGGGCCGTGACGGTCTCGACCGAGACGAGGCCGCCCTGGCTGGGGTGTTTCGTGATGACAGAGGAGCCGTCGGGTTCCACCTCGGCTATCGGGAAGCCGAGGTGCTCGGCGCCGGGGACCTCCTTAAAGAAGGCGAAGTTGCCGCCGGTCGCCTGCGCACCGCATTCGATGATGTGCCCGGCGACGACCGCACCAGCGAGCTCGTCGAGGTCACTCCTCGACCAGCCGTGGTGCCAAGCCGCTGGGCCTACGACGAGCGCCGCGTCGGTGACCCGCCCGGTCACGACGATATCGGCACCCCGCCCGAGCGCTTCTTTGATCCCGAACCCGCCGAGGTAGGCGTTGGCGGTCAGCATCGATCTCGATCCGAGCGGCTCACCGGTGTCGAGATTGGCAAAGTCGTGCCCGGCTGCCCGCAACTCCTCGAGGCGGCCAAGGAGGTCGTCCCCCTCGACGTAGGCGACCTTCGGCGACAGGCCGAGCCGATCGGCTAACTCCTCGACTCGCTCAGCCAGCCGGGCAGGACTGAGGCCGCCGGCGTTCGAGACGACCTTGATGGAGGCATCGAGGCAGGTCCCCATGACCTGTTCCATCTGGGTGAGGAACGACCGGGCGTATCCGGCGGCCGGGTCCTTCAAACGGTTCTTGGCGAGGATCAGCATCGTCAGCTCGGCGAGCCAGTCGCCGGTCAACACGTCGATCGGGCCGCCGTTCACCATCTCGGAGGCGGCCGACAGCCGATCCCCATAGAAACCACTGCAATTCGCGACCCGCACCGCTCCCACTCAGGCCCCCTTCCCGGGCCCGACCCCGTCGCCTGCATCGCCGATGCCAGGGTCGATCGGGTCGAGTGCGACGAGGAGGTCCCCGGTCGCCACCTGGGCGCCTGTCGCGGCTTGCAGCTGGCGGATTCGGCCGGCAACCGGTGCTGTAATGCGGTGCTCCATCTTCATCGCCTCGACGATGACAAGTAGCTGTCCGGCCTCGACGTCGTCACCAGCGGCCGCATGGACAGACAGCACCGTCCCTGGCATCGGGGCGACGAGCGCGCCCGAGCTGACCGCTTGCTCACGCTCGGGGAAACGCGGGAGCTCGGCCAGTTCGACCGTCGCGCCGGTCTCGAACGTCACCCAGACCCGCGCGCCGGAGCGATCGACGAGAAGGCCGGGTCGCAAGCCGTCGATCCCTAGATCGGGCCGCTCGGGGGATCCTCTGAGTCTCGTCACCCGGTGCTCGGTGACAGTCGGTGGATCGGCATCGTCGCGGACGACGGCCTGGAACTCCCCCGACCTCAGGTGCTGATATTCGACGGTGAGCGCATGTGAACCCGCCCGATACCTGCGTTGCTCTGGCGGCATGACGCTCATACGCCAGCCGCTCGGCAAGGAGGAGAGCACGCTGGCGCTGGCGCGGCTGGCCTCCTCAGCGGAGAGCGCGGCGGCAATGGCGGCGAACTCGAGCTGGTCGTGGCTTAGCTCGATACGGGGCGGAATAGCTCTGTCATCGAGGAAGGTCGTCGTTGTCTCGCCGGCCAAGAAAGCATCGTCTCGCAGGACTGACACGAGGAACTCCCGGTTGGTGACGACGCCGTGCACCGCCGTCCGCTCGAGGGCGAGCGCGAGACGAGACGCAGCTTCGCGCCTGGTCGGAGCGTGGGCGATCACCTTGGCGAGCATCGGGTCGAACTCGACTCCGACGACGCTCCCGCTCTCGACGCCTGAGTCGTAGCGGACCTCCGGCGTGACCGCCTCGCGCCAAACCTCGATATGGCCCGCTGCGGGGAGGAAGCCGTGCGCAGGGTCCTCGGCGTAGAGGCGAGCCTCGATAGCGTGGCCGGAGAGCCGCACATCGTCCTGTGAGAAAGGAAGCGGGCAGCCCTCGGCGACGAGCAACTGCGCTCGCACGAGGTCGAGCCCGGTGACAGCCTCGGTGACGGGATGCTCCACCTGGAGGCGGGTGTTCACCTCGAGGAAGAAGTACCGCCCGTCGTCACCGAGGAGGAACTCGACGGTGCCCGCGTTCTCGTAGCCGACTGCACGAGCAGCCCGCAGAGCTGTTGCACCCATCTCCTCGCGCAGCTCGGATGAGACGGCGCTCGACGGGGCCTCCTCGATGATCTTCTGGTGGCGGCGCTGGATCGAGCACTCGCGCTCGCCACAGTGAACGAGAGTGCCGAACGCGTCGCCGAAGATCTGGATCTCGATGTGACGGGCACGTTCGAGATAAGGCTCGACGAACAGCCGGTCGTCGCCGAAAGCGCTCTTTGCCTCCCGCGCGGCGGCCGCCAATGCCTCGGCGAGATCGTCGGAGTGCCGCACGATACGCATTCCCTTGCCGCCGCCGCCCGCAGCAGCCTTGATCATCACCGGGAACGAGAGCCCGCCGAGAGCTGCTTGGTTGTCGGCGTCGGGAGCCACCTCGACGGATTCGAGCACCGGCACCCCAGCAGCCTTCATCTCTCCCTTCGCCTGGAGCTTGTCGCCCAACAACGCGATTGCGTCAGCCGACGGGCCGACGAAGATGAGCCCTGCGTCGCGGACCGCCCGGGCGAACCCGGCGTTCTCTGAGAGGAAGCCATATCCCGGGTGCACCGCGTCGGCTCGCGTGCGATGAGCGGCCGCGACAAGAGCGTCCACGTTCAGATAGGTCTCGGTCGCGCTCCGGCCCGAGAGGGCGACGGCGCTGCCCGCCTCGGTGACAAAGGGCGCGCCGGCGTCGCCCTCGGCGTAGACGGCGACCGTCTCTATCCCCATCTCGTGTGCAGTCCGGATGATGCGACGGGCGATCTCGCCCCGATTGGCTATGAGCAGGCGACGGATCCGGGCCATCAGGCGCCCCTCACAGCCGGAACACGCCGAAGCCTTCGGCGCCCTTCACGATGTTCGAGTGGCAGGCGGAAAGCGCCATGCCGACGACGTGGCGGGTGTCACGAGGATCGATCACTCCGTCATCGACCACCCGTCCCGTCGCGTAGAGCGCGAGCGATTGCCGCTCAGCCATCTGCTCTACAAACTGGCTGCGCACCTTCTCGGCTTCCTCGTCGACCTCTTCTCCCTTGCGCGCGGCCTGCCCGCGGCGGACGAGTGACATGACGCCGGCCATTTGTTTGGGGCCCATGACGGCGATCTTCGCCGTCGGCCACAAGAACACAAAGCGCGTGTCGAATGCCCGGCCACCCATTCCGTAGTTGCCCGCCCCGTAGCTCGCGCCGAGGATCACGGTGATGTGCGGGACGGTCGAGTTGGAAAGGGCGTTGATCATCTGACTGCCGTGCTTCACGATGCCGCCTCGTTCGTACTCACGGCCCACCATGTACCCCGTGATGTTCTGCAGGAACAAAAGCGGGGTGTCAATCTGGTTGCAAAGCTGGATGAACTGCGCCGCCTTCTGTGAGGAGTCGGAGAAGAGCACACCGTTGTTCCCGAGGATCCCGACGGGGAATCCGTGGATGGAGGACCAGCCGCAAACGAGCGTCTCGCCGTAGCGAGGTTTGAAGTCCTCGAAGCGACTGCCGTCGACGATGCGTGAGATGACTTCTCGGACGTCGAGGGGTGCCCGGAGGTCGGCCGAGACGAGGCCGAGAAGCTCCTCGGGGTCGTTCAGCGGCTCGTCGGGTGCCTCGCTCGGTCCGGGACCGAGCTTGCGCCAGTGCAGATGGCCGACGACCTCTCGGGCCATCGAGACTGCCTCGTGCTCGTCCTCGGCGAGGTAGTCGGCGAGCCCGCTCACGGTCGCGTGCATGAGGGCGCCACCGAGCTCTTCGTCGTCGGAATCCTCCCCGGTCGCCATCTTTACGAGAGGCGGGCCGCCCAAGAAGACCTTCGCGCCGCCCTTTACGAAGATGTTGTAGTCCGAGAGACCCGGCTGGTAAGCGCCACCAGCGGTCGAGCTCCCGAAGACGACCGAGATCGTCGGGATCTTCCGGCCCGAGAGCTCAGTGATGTCGTGGAAGATGCTGCCGGTCTCAGAAAAGTGAGACATATTGCGCCGCAGCTCCTCTTCGGGATCAGAGCGCCCGCCGCCACCGCCCCGCAGGTCTCCCCCTGCGGACTCTACGAACTGTATGTACGGCAAGCGGTTCTCGCGCGCCACCTCGAGGCCGCGCTCGATCTTCCGGTAGGCGACGGCCGTCATCGCGCCGCCAAGCACCGTTGGGTCGTTCCCGAGCACGACGCACTCTGTGCCCTCGACGACGCCGATACCCAAAAGGAGCCCGCCGCCGACGGCGAAGTTCGTCTGGGTACCCGCGAGGGCCGACAGCTCGAGCCACGGGGAGTCGGGATCGAGGAGGAGTGAGACGCGCTCGCGGATGGGCAGCTTGTTGCGGCCCCGCAGGCGGGCCGTGGAGGCCTCTCCCCCGCCGGCCGCCGCCTCGGCAAAAAGGCGGCTCAGCTCCTCGAGCATCTCTCGCATCGCCTCGGCGTTGGCAAGGTACTCCTCCGAGGAGGTGTCAAGAGAAGATCGCAGCACCGGCATCGGCGCTCGTCAGGCTTCCGGCTCTGCGGGCACCGCCGGTGGAGCGAGCGACGCGTCGAGCCCGCCGACCGGCATGCCTAGCCCGGGCTCGCGGCCGGGTCCGGCAGGTCCCGCAAAGGCTTGCGCGATCGACAGCCACTGCTGTGCGGTCGCTCCCTTCGCGCTCACCTCGGTGTCGGCGGGGTGCCGGCGCTGGGTGAACACGAGGGCCAAGCCGAGCGCACTGCCGGTGATCTGCTCTTGTGCATCGTCTGGCCCCCAAGCCCAGGTCTCGCCGTCCGGTGCGATGGCCTCGACCCTGACCGGCGTCCCCGGATCGGTCAGGCCGTGCACGAGGAAGGCATAGCGTCGGGCGGAAACGCCGATGTGACAGATGTGGCGCAGCCGGCGGCTGACGCTTGCCGGCAGCCCCAGGGCGTCTCGCACGTCCTGGCCGTGTGCCCAGGTCTCCATCAGGCGGGCAGTCGTGAAGCTCGCGAGGCTCATCTCCGGCCCGTACCAGGGAACGCGCCGCTCCGGATCAGCGCCTCGGGCGGCATCGAGGAGGTCGCGTCGCCCAGTCCGCCAGTCGGCGAGGAGGTGCCGTCCGTCGACCGAGCGACCGAGGGCCACGTCAGGAGCGCGGCCTTGCTCGCCGGCCAGCAAGCCAGCCTTGTGCTCCTCGAAGCGCTCTGGTGCAACGAGCGCGAGAGAGGCGGTCGTGTCGAAGTATGCGAGATGGCTGATCTGGTCGCAGACCTGCCAGCCCTCGGCCGGGGTAGGGGCCTCCCATTCTGCCTGCGTGAGGTCGGCCAGCACCTCATCGAGGGACTCGTGCTCGTCCGAGAGATCTGAGAGCAACTCGTCCATCCTGCTCATGACGCTCTTTTCCTCTCCTGGTGGTGGTCCGGCTCGGATGTTCGAGGGGATCTGCCGGCGGTCGCCTAAGTGATCCTGCCGCGAGAACGGCCCCCTGTGCCAGGAGTCTCGCCTACGGTGGCTGGCGATGGCAGGTGACGCTCGGCACGACAAGCCCCTAAGAGGCTCGGGCCGGGTCGTCGTGACGACGGGCACGACGTCCGGGATCGGCCTCGCGACGGCTGTCGAATTGGCCCGGCGTGGCTGGGTATCGGTCGCGACGTATCGCTCGGAGCACAAGCTCGCGACCTTGGAGCGAGCCGCCGACGAGGCGGGCGTAACGGTCTACCCGCTGTTGTTGGACGTGACAGATTCGTCGGCCTGTGGCTCAGCGGTCGCCGAGGTGGTCGATCGCCACGGCGCGTTGCACGCGCTCGTGAACAACGCCGGCTACGGCCTCACGGGAGCAGTCGAGGACACCTCCGACGAAGAGGCCCGCCAACTGCTCGAGACGATGGTCCTCGCGCCGGCGCGCCTTTGCAGGCTTGCGTTGCCACATCTACGGGCGGCGGGCGGTGGCCGGATCGTGAACGTCTCGTCGATCTACGGCCGGACGACCACTCCTCTCTCAGGCTGGTACCAGGCCTCGAAGCACGCGCTCGAAGGCCTTACCGACGCGCTCCGGGCTGAGGTTGCCTCCGACGGCATCAAAGTAATCCTCGTCGAGCCGGGCGGCTTTAGGACCGAGATCTGGGATGAACAAGGAATACGCCACCCGAGCGAGCGCTACGAGACGGCGTATCGCCGGACACATCGGGCCCTCGAACTGGCGAACCCGCTCCTCGGCGACCCCGCAACTTGCGCACGCGTGATCGCCGGGGCGCTTCAGGCCCGCTTGCCCCGGCCTCGCTATCTCGTCGGCTCGGACGCTCACCTGCTTGCCGCCGTGATGCCGCTTACTCCATCGGTGGTGAAGGATCGCATCACCCGGGCGGTGCTCGGCCTGTGAGCTACGCCACCTTCGGCAAGACCTTCGTGACGCTGCTCGTCGTGATGGATCCTTTCGGCACCGCACCGGTCTTCTTGTCACTCACGCGCCCGATGACCCGGAGAGCCGCTCGGCGGGCCGCTCTCGTGGCGTCGGTCGCAGCGCTCGCCGTCGTGAGCGTGTTCGCACTGTTCGGCCAGGTGGTGTTGAGCTACCTACACGTCTCGCTCGCGAGCCTGTCCATCGCCGGCGGCCTTCTGCTCCTGCTCGTCGCGCTCGAGATGCTGCAGGGTCAACAGACGCCGCCAGCCGACGCCGATCGGATCGCTCTCGTGCCGCTCGCGACTCCGCTGCTCGCTGGACCGGGAGCGATCGCGACCGTCATGGTCCTCGTCCGCCAGCAATCGGGCACGGCCGCCCATCTCGGCGTCTACGCCGGCATCCTCGCGACCGTGGTGGTGATCGGAGCCGTTCTGCTGCTGGCCAACCAACTTGCGAAGTGGATACCTCCTTCAGCACTCCACTTCCTGACCCGGATCTTCGGATTCCTCCTCGCCGCCATCGCCGTCCAGCTCGTCGTCGACGGGGCGACGACGCTCGCCCGGTGATGAACCCTTTGGCGAAGCCGTTGTGACCGACGTGGCCCCCGTCGCAGTCGTCACGGGCGCCTCGAGCGGCATCGGCGCGGCAACCGCGCGAGCCCTCACCGCGCACGGTTACGAGCTCGTCCTCGGTGCCCGGCGTCTCGATCGCATCGAGGCGCTGGCAGGAGAGCTCGGCGGCGGGGCTCGAGCGGTCAGATTGGACGTCTCGGATCCGGCAAGCGTGGAGGCCTTCTGCGACGACGTGCCCGACTGCCAGGTGCTCGTGAACAACGCCGGTGGGGCGCTCGGGGCGGACCGCATCGAGGACGCCGACGAGACGAAGTGGCTCACGATGTACCAGTCGAACGTCATGGGCACAATGCGTGTGACCAAGGCGCTGCTGCCGAAGTTGATCGCGTCCGGTGACGGCGTAGTGGTGAACATCGGGTCGGTGGCTGCGTTCGAGCCGTATCCGGGCGGAGCCGGCTACAACGCCGCAAAGCATGCCCTGCGCGCAATCACGGACGTGCTTCGCATGGAGATGCTCGGCCAACCGCTGCGGATCTCGGAGATCGACCCGGGCATGGTCGAGACGGAGTTCTCGCTCGTGCGTTTTGAGGGCGACGCCGAGCGGGCGAAGGCAGTCTACGAAGGGGTCACACCCCTCACGGCGGAGGATGTCGCCGAGTGCGTCGCCTTCGTCGTCACGAGGCCTTCACACGTAGACATCGACCGCATCATCGTGCGTCCGCGTGATCAGGCGCGGGTTGCGATTCCCTCCGTGTATCGGAGGGCGACGGACTCCGGGCCTCTGCCGTGACCCGTAGGGCTAGCCAACCGCAGCACGAGGCGCGCCGCCCGGCCGTCTAGGGCGCTTGCAGATCTCAATATCGAACCGGCTCCTGCCATCCGACGTCGATCGGCTTGCCCGGCAGGCCCGACATGAGACGCAGGGAACCTTAAGCACCCCGTTCTGGGGCGGCACGCGTAGGCTGTGGCTGGCCCGAGAGCGGGCAGAGCCTCGGGGGAAGTGAGCCTCCAGTGCGCGGATCTGAGAAGTCGGCGAATTCTGGAGCGGCCGAGCGGCCCGGGTTCCGTCGCGATGTCGAGGGGCTGAGGGCCGTCGCGATCCTCCTCGTCGTGCTTTACCACGTCAATGTTCATCCGTTCACCGGCGGCTATGTCGGCGTCGACGTCTTCTTCGTCATCTCGGGCTTTCTCATTACCGGCCAGCTCGCGAGGGAGCTCGAGTCGGAGGGAAAGATCTCGTTTCTCGCGTTTTATGCCAGGCGTGCACGGCGCATCCTGCCGGCGGCGACTTTGGTCACGATCTCCACAGTCGTGGCTTCGGCGTTACTGCTGACGCCTCTCGCCGCGCGTCGCGTTTTCAGCGACGCCATCGCGGCGGTCTTCTTCGGGGCCAACTTCCGTTTCGCTGCCGAGGGGGCAAACTACTTCGACGCCGGGCTACCTGCGTCTCCGCTGCAACACTTCTGGTCGCTGTCGGTGGAGGAGCAATTTTACGTCGTCTGGCCGCTGCTCCTCTTCACCTCCTCTCTCATGTGGGTCCGGGGGAGGCGCGCCGCTCGCCGGTTGCAACGACGCGAGGGCACTGGCGAAGAAGACAGACCACGCCCGGCCATGCCCGTGGTGATCGGGGCGTTGTGCGCTGTAGCGACGCTCTCGTTTCTTGCCTCGGTGTGGCAAACGACGGGGTCACCGTCGTGGGCCTATTACTCGATCGTCACGAGAGCCTGGGAGCTCGCCGTGGGTGCTCTCACGGCGTTGGCGCTACCCATGGCAAGCCGCATTCCGGCGCGCCTCGCAGCCGGACTGAGCTGGATCGGCCTCGCCTGCATTGGCGTCGCTGCAACGCTATACACAGGGTCTACTCCCTATCCCGGCCACGCTGCTCTTCTTCCTGTCGCTGGCGCCGCGGCCGTCGTCGCCGGCGGTAGCGCAGCATCCAAGCGGTTAGGCGCCCAGGCAATCCTCGGCACCCCGCCGTTCCAGCGCCTCGGCAGCTGGTCGTATTCGTGGTATCTCTGGCACTGGCCGTTTCTCATCCTCGCCCCTGCGCTACTCGGGCACGCACTCTCGGAATTGGAGGCCGTCGTGGTGGTTGGCATCGCTCTCATCGTCGCCGTGCTGTCGTTCGTGCTCGTCGAGCGACCGATACGGCGCATGCAGATCATCGTTCGTCGACCGGCCATCGGCCTAGCGGGAGGCGCCCTGCTCGCGCTCACTTCGGTGACGGTCCTCACTTTGGCGGGCTTGGCCGACCCTGTCTCTGCGCAGACCGGAGCGGCCAGCCACCTCGAGACAGCGCAAGCGGGGAGCCTGACGCCGACTGAGCTGGCGGCAGACCTCGTGGCCGGCGTCAAGACGCACAAGGTGCCGTCCAATCTCACGCCGCCCCTAGCGTCCGCCGCGAGCGCGCTACCGATCATCGTCACTAACGGCTGTCACCTCGAACACAGTGGTACACGGAGCAAGCCGTGCATCTACGGGGACACCAAGTCCCACACGTCGGTCGTGCTGTTCGGCGACTCGCATGCGGCCGCGTGGTTCCCGGCGCTCGAGACCATCAGCAAGGAAGAGCACTGGCGCCTCGTGGACCTCACCAAGGCCGGCTGCCCACCACCCGAGGTCGCCATCGTGCTGCGGGGAAGCGCCGGCGCGTACCCGCAGTGCACCGAATGGCGTACGAACAGCGAGGCGTATATCGCCAATCTTCATCCCGCTCTTGTCATCGCCATATGGGCGCGGTACGTCGAGGAGCCCGAGGCAGAGCCCCTCGCCGGCGTCCCCACGGGCTACGGGAGCACGTGGGACGACGGAGTGGAAGCGATCTTCAAGTTCCTCCACAAGTCCGCCCAGCACCTGGTTTTCATCTCGGACACACCCACGCAGGAGTACACGGTGCCCGACTGCGTGTCTGGGCACCCGACCGACATCTACGCGTGCACCACTCCACTCAGTGCCGCCATCCGTCTCCCTGCGGTGAAAGCCGAGGAGCTGAAGCTGGCGAAGCAGAACCACATTGACACGATCGACCCCACGGCGTGGTTCTGCGACCCGAAACGTTGCCCTGCGATCGTCGGCAACATCATCCTTTATCGGGACAACGCCCACATGGTGCCGCAATGGTCGGACTTCATCGCTCCCGTGCTCGCCGACTCTCTCGTGCCGATCGTGACCGGGAAGCCGGCGTAGGTCAGGGTCGCTGTCGCGGTCGGGGTCCCCGGCCACCTCCCGCCTCGCGCCCCCTTCCCGCCCGGGCTGGCTCCGACTGCCTCTGGCGGGCTGGCTGGCTCTCCCCACTCCTGTCTTGTCGCTCCGCTCAGAGCACGCCGACAGCGACACTCGGGGAGAGGTCACGATCGCCACCTACGGCGAAGAGCTCGTCCGGCTCGTGCTCGCGCGAGAGCACAAGATGCTCGGTCAGGGTGAGGAGGTGTGCAAGGCGACGACGAAGGGGCTGCTGTCACCCACGCCGGTCGTCGCCCGGGCCGTCCACCTCGTCGGCAAGGAAGGGAATCGGCTGGAGGAGGTTGCGACAGGCGAGGTCACCGACCCGGACGAGGTGCTGACCGACTACGGCGACGACAACTGGGAGGCGGTACTCCTCCCAGTTGGCCGACAAATCGGGATCGCCGCTTGGCACGGGAGACGGGACTCGCTCGCTCCACGCTGATTGATCTCATCCACGGGAGGGCATCACCACGGGCGGCGACACGAGCGCGTGTCAAGGAAGCGCTGACCATGGGGGCTGAAGGAGTAGGAGATCATCACCCGTCTCCCTCTTGACCAGCGGTTCCTCCCAGGAGAGACTGCGATCCTCGACTCGCTCTGGAGGCTACGACTGATGCACGCGCCACGGTTCGACGCTCGGAGGCTGAGGATCCTTGTCGCCCTGCTCCTGTTGGCGGGGGCGCTCGCGGGGATCACGACGGTCGTCGCCTCCGCCTCGACCGTCGGAGCCTCCGCCTCGACCTGCGTGGGTTGGACGGGGGTGCAGCCGCCGAGCCCAAGCACCGCCGTCAACGTCCTCGACGGCGTGGCCGTGCTCTCCCCGTGCAACGCCTGGGCGG
>PLDN01000117.1:0-14483 GCA_003136185.1 Acidimicrobiaceae bacterium
TCCTCCGCGGGGTCCGAAGGGGTCGGACTGGGGCGGGGTAGCTCGCGGAGGCGGTGGTTACAGGCGCAGCGACGCGGAACGTGACGGTGTCTCTGGGCGCCCCTCTCGCACTGGCGGGGGCAACGCCCCGCGGCGCGACCGCGATGGCGACCGCGGCTCTGACCCGCGCAGCTTCGACCGCGACCGCGACCGCGATCGCGGACGTGACATCGGTCAGTCCGAGCGCCGGCCTCAGCGTCGCTGGGAGGAACCCGGCATCAGCGCCCACGAAGATGCGTTCACCACCGATGACGCGGGCTCGCTTTCGCGGGCGGCTAACTCCGGGCGTAACTTGTGGAACCCGACGCCACCCGAAGCTCGCCGCCCTGGCCGCGCTTTCGGCGCCCCCGCCGCCAAGTCAGCGGGAGCTCGCCGCTCGACGAATACCGTCGGAGGCGAGCAGGTCGAAGGCCGCCAAGCTGTCCGCGAGCTATTGGCAGCCCGTAAGCGTGAAGTCAGTGAAATATGGCTGATCGAAGGCACCGATCCCTCACCGATACTGGGCGAGATCGACAACTTGGCGCGGGCCCGTCACGTACCGGTTCGCATGGTGTCGCCTAGGAAACTCGAGTCTGTTCAACGGACCGAGACTCCTCAGGGCGTCGTCGCATTCGCCGAGCCACTCGAGTCCTACGACCTCACCGAGCTCGTACTTGGCCACGGAGTCCGCCTGTCATCAGACGGCGCCACCGACAGCGACGATGACAGCAACAAGGACGCTGGAGCGGGCGCTGAGGGTGGGAGGGGGCCTGTGGCGTTTCTTGTGGTTGTCGATGGCGTCACCGATCCTCACAACCTCGGAGCGATCTTGCGAAGCGCTGAGTGTGCCGGAGCCACCGGAGCGGTATTGCCGCGCCACCGTGCCGTCCACGTGACAGCTGCGGTGACGAAAGCGGCAGCCGGCGCGGTCGAGCATCTCCCGATCGCCCTCGTGTCTGGCATCCCGAGCGCGCTGCAAGAGCTAGAGCAGCTCGGNNGTGCTTGGCGCTGAGGGGCGGGGCCTGTCCCCTCTTTCGAGGCGGCGCTGCGACGTGCTCGCGAACATCCCCCTTCACGGAGCGATCCCGTCGCTCAACGTCTCGACTGCCGCGGCCGTAGCGTGTTTCGAGGTGGCGAGAGCGCGGGCTTCCAAGCTGGGCTGAGCTGCCTGAGCCAGCTGAGCCGGGCCCAATCCCGGCTCAGGGTTGGATGCGCCTCCAGGACCACGAACCTCCGGGCGACTCCCGTTCATAGAAAACGCGTCGGTGGAGGCGATCCGCTGATCCCTCCCAGAACTCGAGGGTGGTCGGGAAGAGACCGTAGGCCTGATACGTCAGAGGTCTGCTGATCGGGGCCTCGCTCTTCGTGAGAGCGTCAGCCCGCGAGTGGAGATCGAGCTCGGCGGCTACGGAGTCGACGGTGGCGCCCTCTCGCGCGACGACGGATGCCGCTTGGTTGGGTCGACCGCGTGCGGCCCACATCTCGTCGCTCACGGCGGCAGCAGCAGGAGCGGCGATGCCGGTGACACAGATCTGGCGGTGCACCTCGCGCCAGTGGATCGTGAGGGCGACGTGGGGGTTCTCAGCGATCTCAATGCCCTTGCGGCTGTAGGACTCCGACTCGAATACGAGCTGCTCGTCGTCGAAGGCCTTCAAGATCACCGTGCGGGAAGAGACGACACCGGACCTGGAGGCGCTCGAGAGCGTGACGGCGTTCGGGTACGACACTGCGGCAGATTCTGCGCGGCGCATCCACTGAGCGAAAATAGGAAGTGGGTCGCCGAGTGGATCATCGAGTCCCCAGCTCGGGGGATGACTCAGGCGGTCGGCTGGCGAAGCGTCAGTGATCGCTCAGCGCTGTTCGATCGGCGTGTAGTCGCGACGCCCGCTTCCCGTGTAGACCTGGCGCGGCCGGGCGATCTTGGTGTCCTGGTCGAGCATCTCGACCCAGTGCGACAGCCAGCCCGCGGTCCGGGGGATGGCGAAGAGCACGGGGAACATCTCCATTGGGAAGCCCATCGCCTGGTAGACGAGGCCGGTGTAGAAGTCGACGTTCGGGTAGAGCTTGCGCGAGACGAAGTAGTCGTCCGCAAGCGCCGTCTCCTCGAGCTTGAGAGCGATGTCGAGGAGAGGGTTCTTACCGGTGACCTCGAAGACGTCATAGGCCACCTGCCGGACGATCGTCGCGCGGGGGTCGTAGTTCTTGTAGACCCGGTGGCCGAAGCCCTGGAGGCGACCGTGACCCTCCTTCACCGCCGTGATGAAAGCCGGCACGTTCTCGACCGAGCCGATCTCCCCGAGCATCCTGATGACCGCTTCGTTGGCGCCCCCGTGCCGCGGGCCGTACAGAGCCGCCGCGGCCGCCGCGCAGGCAGAGTACGGGTCGGCATGCGACGAACCGACGACGCGCATCGCTGTCGTCGAGCAGTTCTGCTCGTGGTCNNCGTGGTCGGCGTGGAGGATGAACAGGACATCGACGGCACGAGCGAGTGCCGGGTTGGCATCGAAACGCGGCTCGGCGGTCTTCCACATCATCGACAAGAAGTTCGCCGGGAACCCGAGCGAGTTGTCGGGGTAGACGAACGGCATGCCCACACTGAATCGGTGCGCTGCCGCTGCGAGCGTCGGCATCTTCGCGATCAGGCGGATGATCTGCTTGTAGCGGATCTCGGGGTCGAAGATCTCCTTCGCCTCTGGGTAGAACGTCGAGAGCGCCGCCACAGCTGACACGAGGATCCCCATCGGGTGGGCGTCGTAGTGAAAGCCCTCGAGGAACCGCTTGCGTACGTTCTCGTGAATGAACGTGTGGTACGTGATCTCGTGAGTCCACTCGTCAAGCTGGGCCTGATTCGGCAGGGCGCCGTGGAGCAGGAGATAGGCGACCTCGAGATAGGTCGAGCTCGCGGCAAGCTGTTCGATCGGGTAACCGCGGTACTCGAGCTTGCCCTCGTCGCCGTCGATGAACGTGATCGAGCTCTCGGTGACAGCGGTGGTCATGAAGGCCGGGTCGTAGAACCAGATCCCTGGTAACAGCTTGGCCCACTCGGCGGCAGATACCCCGCCGTCGACTATCGGGACTTCAATGGACTCCCCGGTTCGGTTGTCCGTGATCGTGATGCTCTCTGCCACGACTTCTCGACCTCCAGTCGGCTCGACCGCCCCAGGTCCAGGTGTGGACCGTGTTCAACCGCGTCATCCTACGGCGGTGATCGTCCTGGTCGACATTCGGGGTGAGGGCGTTCGCTCCGAGGCGGAAGTAATCTTGTCTGCTAGGGAGGCTCGGGACGTGGAGATCGAGGGTCAGCAAGCAGGCTCGACCGACCCCGGAGGGTCTTTCGACGGGGCCGAGGTGCACTCAGAGCGTGTCCGCGAGCTGGAGGCCGAGCTCGAAGCGGTGCGAGCGGCGGCGTACCGGTACCGATTGCTCCTCGACAGCGCGTCTGACATGGTCAGCCTTAACAACATCGACGGGTCGTTCGAGTACGTCTCTGCTTCGTCGCTCCCCCTCCTTGGTTATGAGCCCGGATGGCTTATGGGCCGAGATCCGGGAGAGTTCGTCCACGAGAGCGACCTTCACATCTTGCAGCGGGTACACATGGCTGCAATCGAGACCGGCGAGATGCAGCACGCCCAGTTCCGCGCGCGACGAGCCGACGGCGTCTACGTCATCGTCGAGGCCGTGTTCGGGGCGATTATCGATGACTCGGGGGAGCTCGTCGGCTTGCGTGCCTCGGTGCGCGATGTCACCGATCGAGTGGAGGCCGAGGAGCGATTCCGGCTCGCGCTCGAAGAGGCGCCGATCGGCATGTCGGTGATGGACCTCGCGGGTCGCTGGCTGATCGTCAATCACGCCATGACGGAGTTGACGGGCTGGTCCGAGGAGCAGCTCTGCTCTATGACGTTCAGGGACATCACTCATCCTGACGACCTGGAAGAAGACCACGAGCTAGAGCTGCAACTGCTAGCGGGACAGATTCCCCATTACGAGATCGACAAGCGCTACCTTCGACCTGACGGCAGTGAAGTCTGGGTGCGTCTCTCGGTCAGCCTTGCTCGCGACAACAACGAGGAGCCGCGGTACTACATCTGCCATGTGCAGGACATCACCGTGCGTCGGGCAGCCGAAGAGCAGCTGACGGCTCAGGCCCTGACAGATCCACTGACCGGAGCCGCTAATCGCCGCCTGCTGCACGATCGCCTCGAGCAGGCCAGCCGTCGTCAGATAAGAAACGGGGGCGAGACGGCAGTCATCTTCATCGACCTCGACGGGTTGAAGGCGACGAACGATCGCTTCGGGCACAGCGTCGGCGACACCATCCTGCAGGAGATCGCGAACCGTCTCGGCCATGCGATCCGCGAAGAGGACACGGTTGCCAGATACGGCGGGGACGAGTTCGTCGTCGTTTGCACGCTCAGCGACGAGGCGCAATTCCAGCCGCTCCTCCACCGCATCGAGATGGTCTGCAGCGCGCCGATGCCGATGGGGAGCGAGGTCGCCTCGCTCGGAGCGAGCGTCGGTGGGGTATTGGTGGAGCCCGACGAGACGCCGGCGCGTGCGCTCGAGCGGGCGGACGGCGCGATGTACCAGCAGAAGATGGTGCGGCGGGCCTCGCCCCACCCGTCCTGAGGACTCGAGCCCGTTCAGGTAGCGGCGGATTGTCCAGCGCTCAAACGCCGGGCGAGATAGCGGGTGCTGGCGGCGAACTCATGGTTTGGCACCTCGCCGTGAGTGCCGGGATTGGCGTGCAGGCTCTTGTCGGAGCTGCCTAGTAAGTCGAAGAGCTCGAACGCCGTCGTTCTCGGGAAGAGCTCGTCGGACCATTGCACGAGGAAGAGCACCGGACATGTGATCTCTCGGGCATCCTGGCCGATCCGCGCCGAAGTCGGGCCGGTCATGCCCATCAGCCCGAGAACGGCGACAGATATTCGCGGATCGGCGGCAACGAACGGGAGCCCGATGATGGTGCCCATCGAGAGTCCCCAGTACCCGACTGGTCCCGAGATCTCGTCGAGAGCAGAGAGCTCGTCGAGAGTGACTTTCCAGTCGGCCGTCATTCGATCGGTCATATCGGAGTCGCTCGACCACATCGTCGCGAACTCCAGGAAGGACTGCTGCGGGTCGAGGCCGCCGTCCGCCCGGCGTGAGCCGTGCACCGGGCCGTCGATCGCGGCCGCAGCGATACCGAAGTCCGCAGCGAGGCTCCGAGCGAGCGAGACCACGTAGTCCTGGTCCTTGCTGCCCGAAGCTCCGTGCCCGATGAGCACGAGCGGGAGAGGCTCTGCGTGCTCGAGAGGCGTCCACAGTGCCCCAGGAACGTGGCGGCCTTCATCGTCGACGACGATCTCTCGTCTGCGTACGCCAGCGGTCGTCTCGTCTGTGAGGACCTTCATTGCATCGAGTACCGGTAGACGTTGGTCTCGCGCATCACGAAACCGAGGCGCTGGTACAAACGGTTGGCCGCCTCTCGGGTCGCCCGTGAGGTGAGATCGACGTTGCGCGAGCCGCGCCGGGCGGCCTCCTCGAGGGCAGCAGTGACGAGGGCGGCGCCGATGCCGCCGCCTCGGGCGTCAGCATCCACCACCACGTCCTCGATGACAGCGTGGACTCCGGTCGGGATGCGATAGGTGATCAAGGTGAGCATGCCGACCACGTTGTCTTGCTGATCGTCACGGGCCAGGAACAGCGTCGCGTGCGGCGATTTGACGATCTCCTCGAGCTCGGCTCGGGTGGGAGGTCGAGCGCTCGACGAGACCTGGGGAACGAGGCGCGCCACCTCGGCTGCGAGCTTGTCCGTCATATCTGTGGCCGCGTCGACGTCGAGCCCAGCGCCCGGCTCCTCGCTCACGTGCCGTCCTCGTCAGGCTTGCGCCAGACCGGGCGCCGAGGACGGTCGAACAGGACGTCCACGGTGTCGCCGCGGATGGCCCGGAACGCGTGGTCCTTCCACATGCCGGCTCCGGCGAGCGGACTCGGCAGATCATCCTCGGCGAACCACCCGACATCGGCACACTCGAGCGGGTGGGCCTTGAGCGAGCCCCCCACCGGCCGGAGTTGGAACACGAGCGAGTAGAGCGGTATCTGGGTGATCCCGAGGCGTAGGCCATCGAGCACCATAACGAGGCGGACGGGCTCGGCTTCGATTCCCGTCTCCTCGAGGACCTCCTTAACGGCGACCTCGGCGGCTGAATAACCGACGTCCGCCCAGCCGGTCGGGTACAGCCAGACTCCGGAGTCAGCCCTTTTAACGAGGAGGATCTCGCCGGCGTCGTTGCCGACGACGGCCCCGATGGCGATCTTCGGAGTGACGTAGCCCGGTACTCCCGACCCGACGCCCTTCATCCACTCGCTGACCAGTTCTGTCGGGACGCGTGAGCCGGTCGGCTGCCCCTCGCTCGCGAGCTGAACCGCGCCAGCTGCCCGGATCTCGCCGGCGACATGCAGCACCTCTTCGAAGCGCTCGCGTTCGTACAGGCTTTCGGTGAACCCGAGGCCCGTCTGGGCGACTGCTGCGAGGGCCTCTCCCCATCGCACGAGGTCCTGGGCGGACGCCGCCGCCGGGGCGTGGCCGCCCTGAGCGTCGGCGCGCTCTTGCGGGTTCTCGACCTCAGCGGGCACGGAGGATGACGCTACCGCCTTGCGCGTAGATAACGATGCCGACCGGGAGACGATCGGTCACCTAGCCCCGGCTGTCACGCTCCGGCCAGCCTGGAGTGGGATCATGGGACATGGCTGTGAAGGACGACTGTCGCCACTACGTCCGCCAGACGGTGCGCGGAACAGAGCGACTCGAGCGGTGCCGACTCGGAGCGAACGAGACCTTGCCTTTTGCGTGCCCTGAAGGGTGTGTCTTCTACGAGCCCCGCCGGACTTCCTCGGCTGGGTGGCAAGTCCCGCCGCCCACCGGAGGATAGCGCTGAGCCCAGCGAGGTTGCCGCCGGTCCTCGCTCGACTGGCAATGACCCCCACCCGATGTGCAATCCTCATCCGGGAGAATGGGGAGAGGGGCCTCGGAAATGGTGCTCAGCTACACGGAGGCGATCGCGGCGGTGACGGGCGCGGGGGAACGTTTCGAAGTCGGAACGAAGACGGTCAACGGGGTGGAGACGCCGGTTTTCGTCAACGTTCCCGCCAACCTTCGTGACGCGCTCGCAATGGCGCACACGCGGGGGGAGGTTGAGTTCCTCGTATACGAGGACGAGCACTGGACCTTCGGGGAGGTAGGTCGTCACGTCGGGGCGCTCGGCGCCCTTCTCGTCGAGCACTACGGGGTCCGCAAGGGTGACCGGGTGGCGATCGCGATGCGCAACTACCCCGAATGGATCGTCGCGTTCGGGGCGATCCTGTCGATCGGAGCCATCTCGGTCTCGATGAACGCCTGGTGGACCGAGGAGGAGATCGACTTCGCCCTCGAGGACTCGGGCGCGACGGTTGTGATCGCGGATGCCGATCGGGCGAGGCGTAGCGCTGCACCGGCCGAGCGGCTCGGCGCAAGGATCCTCGTCGTACGCGCGCCCGAGGGCGCGAAGTTGCCCGACGGCGCCGAGCGGCTCGAGGACATTCTCGATTTGGAGAAGACGCTCCCGGCTGTCGAGATCGGCCCGAACGATGATGCGACGATCCTCTACACCTCAGGCACGACCGGCCACCCAAAGGGGGCGGTCTCGACTCACGCGGCGATCCTGCAGTCGCTGATGGGTTTCGGTTGCCGGGTGACGGCCGAGGCCTCGCGGCGTGAGCCGGCGGCGCCCGACACTGTCGCGGAGGCCCCGCTCAGCCCGGCTTTCATCCTCGTCGTCCCCCTCTTCCACGTCACCGGCTGCGTTGCCGTCATGCTGTCGTGTTATCTCGGCGGGGCGAAGCTCGTCATCATGTACAAGTGGGAGCCCGAGCGGGCGCTAGAGCTGATCGAGCGGGAGCGCATTACGAACTTCGTCGGTGTGCCCACCCAGAGCTGGGACCTGCTCGAGAGCCCTCGGTTCAAGGAGTTCGACACCTCCAGCCTTCAGAGCGTCGGAGGCGGGGGAGCACCTGCTCCGCCTGAGCTCGTCCGCCGCGTGTCGTCCAACTTCGGCAGTGGCCGAGCCGGTATCGGCTACGGCATGACCGAGACGAACGCCTACGGGCCGCAGAACACCGGCGAGGACTACGTGAGCCACCCGACGAGCACAGGGCGGGGTACCCCGATCCTCGCGATCTCTGTACGGGACCCCGACGGCAAGGTCCTTCCCGCCGGCGAGCGTGGGGAGATCTGGTTCCATGGACCGCACCTCATCCGCGGCTACTGGAACAACCCCGAGGCGACCGCTGAGACGATCGTCGACGGCTGGTTGCGATCGGGCGACGTGGGGCGGGTGGACGAGGAGGGTTACGTCTACGTCGAGGACCGCGCGAAGGACATGGTGTTGCGCGCGGGCGAGAATATCTACTCCGCTGAGGTCGAGGCGGTCATCTACGAGCACCCTTCGGTCTACGAAGCAGCCGTCTTCGGTGTGCCGCACGATCGCCTTGGCGAGGAGGTGGCGGCCGTGGTCTACCCCAAGCCGGGGCAGAGCCTCACCGTCGAAGACCTACAAGCCCATGTCGCCAAGCACCTGGCAGTGTTCAAGGTCCCCACCCGTGTCGTCATTGTCGGTGACACGTTGCCTCGCAACGCAGCGGGCAAGATCTTGAAGCGCCAGTTGCGCGACGAGCTCGCGGCGCAGACTTAGTCAGGGCTTCTCGGGTAGCCCCTGTAGCGCCTCGTTGAGGTTGCCCGACCGCAGCCCCTCCCAATCGACCGTGACGTACCGATAGCCGGCAGCCCGCACTGCCGCCACCACCTCGTCCCGGCGTTCGAGCAGACGGGCAAGCTCAGCCAGCGGCACCTCGACGCGAGCGAGGTCGCCGTAGTGCCGCACTCGTACGTCACCGAAGCCGAGGCGCTTCAGCCCTGACTCGGCCTGGGCGACCTCAGTCAGCACGCCGAGCGAGACAGCCGTGCCGTAAGGAACCCGTGAGGCGAGGCAGGCTGCTGCGGGCTTGTCGGCGGTGCGGAGCCCGAGCTCGGCCGAGAGCCCCCGCACGTCCGCCTTCGTCAGCCCCGCAGTCACGAGCGGGAAGACCGCTCCTCGTTCGGTCGCGGCTTGCTGGCCGGGACGGTAGTCCCCGAGATCATCGAGATTGACCCCGAGCGCCACGGTCGCCCCCTTGGCTGTGGCTATCGGGGAGAGGGCATCCATCAACTCCGTCTTGCAGTGGTAGCACCGGCTCCCATCGTTGGCGGCGTAGAGAGGGTTGGCGAGCTCCTCGGTGTCGACCGGCGTCCAGTCGAGGCCCCACTCCGCCGCGAGAGCGCGGCAGTCGGCCAGCTCCTCGGGCGCCAAAGAGGGCGACACGGCGGTGACGCAGGTCACCGCAGCCCGGCCGAGGGCGGCCGTGGCGGCATGCGCCAGCAGCGCCGAGTCGGCCCCCCCGGAGAAACCCACGACAAGCGGCCCAACCGCCTCGATCGCCTGCGCTAGCCGTTCGCGTGCCCAAGCACCAGCGCCTGCGCCAGCGCCAGCCCTAGCACTCACGATCCGCTGACCCCGGCATCGGTGAGGACGCTGTCGGCATCGCCCATGAATCCGCTGTAGAAGCGCCCGAACTCGGCGTACAGCGCCGAAGCCGGATCGAAGCGCATCGTGTAGACGCAATCCTTCAGGTCGTCGGGATGCGCCCCGAAAAGCGTGACGCCCCACTCGAAGTCGTCCACGCCCGTCGAGCCTGTGACGAGTTGCAGGACCCGCCCCCGGAACTCACGCCCGAGGGTCCCGTGGCCGCGCATCAGCTCGAGCCGGTCCTCGTATGGGAGCGAGTACCAGTTCTCCGCTCCCGGTGATCGACGCTTGGACATCGGATAGAAACAGAACGCGCTCAAACCCTCCGGCGGCAGCACCGGGTAGAGCCGCGCCTGCTTCAAGGCGTCGGGCACGCCGCCAGCGTATTCGGAGACCTCAGTCATCGACACGTAGGAGTCGACGACGTCGAGACCGGCCTGTTGCAGCCCGGTCTGCAGCGCCCGCAGCTCGCGGAGGTCTGGGCCGAGTGCCAGCACACAGAGATCCGCCTTGTGCCCGAGTATCGATGCGGTGACGACCCGGTGATCGGACTTGCGTGTGCGGTCGAGGGCCTCGAGCACCAGCGTGCGACTGGCCGGCGAGCCGCTCGCGCCGGCGCCGGCGTTGGCCTTGCAGAAGAGGTGAACGACGTTCCAGCCGACCGTCGGCGTGATCGGCTGGGCGCTCGAGTGATCAGGGGCCATCAGGTCGAGTCTACGAATACCGGCGTAGGCGCGAAACAAGGGGCGCCGAAGCGCCCCTTGTCCCTGTCCTGAACCCTTTGGCAGGTGCAGCCGGCACCCGCCGTGAAGCTCAGAAGTCCTCCATGCCTCCACCTGGCATCGCCGCGGCCGAAGCCGGCTCGGGCTTGTCCACGACGACCGCCTCGGTCGTGAGGAAGAGCGCCGCGATCGAAGCTGCGTTCTGAAGGGCCGAGCGTGTCACCTTGGCAGCGTCAATGACGCCGGCCTTGTACAGGTCCTCGTACTCCTCAGTCGCAGCGTTGAGGCCGTCGGCGATGTTCTTCATGCTCTTCACCTTCTGGACGACGACGCCACCCTCGAGGCCGGCATTGATGGCTATCTGCTTCAAAGGCTCCTCGACGGCCCGGGCCACGAGGCGAGCGCCCGTTGCCTCGTCACCTTCGAGCTTCTCGGCGCAGTCCAAGATGGCCTGCTGCGAACGGAGGAGGGCTACGCCACCCCCGGGCACGACGCCCTCTTCGATGGCTGCCTTCGTCGTCGACACGGCGTCCTCGATGCGGTGCTTCTTNNCTTGATCTGGTTGATCCGGCCCTTGATGTCGGACTCACTTCCGGCACCCTCGACGACGGTCGTCTCGTCCTTCGTGACGACGATCTTGCGGGCACGGCCCAGCAGGTCGAGCGTGACGTTCTCGAGCTTGAGGCCGACTTCCTCGGTGACGACCTGGCCGCCGGTGAGGATCGCGATGTCCTGCAGCANNCCCGGGGCCTTGACCGCAACGCTCTTGAAGGTGCCACGGATCTTGTTCACCACGAGCGTGGCAAGTGCCTCGCCCTCGACGTCCTCGGCCAGGATGACGAGCGCCTTGCCCGTCTGCATGACCTTCTCGAGCACGGGGAGCATGTCACGTACGGCAGAGATCTTCGAGCCGACGAGGAGCACGTAGGGGTCGTCGAGTGACGCCTCCATGCGCTCAGGGTCGGTCACGAAGTACGGCGAGATGTAGCNNTCCTTGCCGACCTTGTCGATCGCCTCGGCGATCATGCCGCCGATCTCGTTGTCAGCCGCAGAAATCGACGCGACCTGGGCGATCTGGTCCTTCGAGTCGGTGACTTCCTTCGAGATGTCCTTCAGGCGTGCGACGGCAGCCTCGACGGCAGCCTCGATCCCACGCTTGAGCGACATCGGGTTGGCACCGGCGGCAACGTTGCGCAGGCCCTCGCGCACCATGGCGCCAGCGAGCACGGTGGCCGTCGTCGTGCCGTCGCCGGCTACGTCGTCGGTCTTCTTTGCTACTTCCTTGACGAGCTCGGCGCCGATCCTCTCATACGGGTCCTCGAGGTCGATCTCCTTAGCGATCGAGACACCGTCGTTGGTGATCGTGGGGGCTCCCCACTTCTTCTCCAACACGACGTTGCGGCCCTTCGGGCCGAGCGTCACCTTTACGGCGTCGACCAGCTGGTTCATGCCGCTCTCGAGCGACCGGCGGGCCGTCTCGTCGAACGCGATCAGCTTTGCCATCTTGGTTGGTCCTCCCTTTGCCCCCGGCTCTTTGACCGGGCATTGGCACTCTCATCGATCGAGTGCCAGATTAGCACTCACCGGGTGGGAGTGCTACCGCGCCGTTCCTGGCCGTCCCTGGCCCCAGGTGGTTGAGATTGTTACCCCGCTGGGGGTAACAATCTCAACCACCTAGGGTGGGGCAGCGTGACCGATGCGCCCGCCGTCCACGAGACGCCGAGCGAGACGGGAATCCCTCGTCGGCTGGTCATCCTGCTGGCAGTCGCCATTGGGGTAGCGGTCGCGAACAACTACTACTCCCAACCCCTCCTGGCAGCGATCCGGGGGACATTCCACACCAGCGCTGGCGAGGCCGGGCTCGTCGTCACGGCCTCGCAGATCGGCTACGCCGCCGGCCTCATCTTCCTGTTGCCTCTGGGGGATCTGCTCGAGCGGCGCAGGCTGGTAGTCGTGATGAGCCTCGTCTGCGCCGTCGGCCTCCTCGGAGCAGCCGCCTGCCCTGTCATGCCGCTGTTGTTCGCGGCGGTGGCCCTGATCGGTGGCACGTCGGTCGTGGCGCAGATCCTCGTGTCTTTCAGCGCCTCGCTCGCGACCGATGCCGAGCGCGGCAAGGTCGTCGGGTCGGTGATGAGCGGCCTCCTGCTCGGGATCCTGCTCGCCCGCACGGCCGCCGGGTACATCGCGGAGGCGTCCTCGTGGCGTGTTGTCTACGTGGTGGCCGCCGGGTTGATGGCGGTCCTTGCCCTCGTCCTGCGGCGCCAGCTGCCCGCCTTCCGGGAGTCGCAGAGCCTCAGCTACCCGGCGGTCCTCGCCTCGGTGTTGGCGCTCTTCCGAGCCGAACCCACCCTCCGCCGCCGCTCGATCTACGGCCTGCTCTCCTTCGCTGCGTTCTCAGTGCTGTGGACGAGCCTGGCCTTCTTGCTGTCCGGCGCGCCGTATCACTTCTCGACCGGAACCATCGGTCTGTTCGGTCTCGCCGGCGCCGCTGGGGCAGGGATGGCGTCGGTCGCCGGCCGATTGGCAGACCGTGGCCACCAGGCCACCGTGACCCTTCTGACGGCGCTCGCGATCCTTGTTGGCTTCGTCGTCATGTGGCTAGCGCCGCACGTGCTCGTTGCCCTCATCGTCGGCATCGTCGTGCTCGACCTTGGCTGCCAGGGCATCCACATCTCGAACCAGAGCGAGATCTACAAGCTGGCGCCGAGAGCCCGCAGTCGCGTCAATGCCGCCTACATGACGTGCTACTTCATAGGCGGGACGCTCGGTTCGGTCGGCTCGGCGCTCTGCTACGGCGCCGGCGGCTGGCCGGCGGTGTGCGCGCTCGGGGCTGGTACCGGAGGTCTCACCTTCCTAATAGCGCTCACGGAGCGGCGATACCAGCGGCGCGCGATGCCGCTTCGGGCCACCTAGACCACCTCGTCAGCCGCCGGCGACGGCGGGGACGATTGAGACTGTCGTGCCGTCAGAGACGGCCGTGTCGAGGCCCTCGAGGTAACGCACGTCCTCCTCGGCTACGAACACATTGACGAAACGCCGCAAAATCCCCTGCTCATCCAACAACCGCGCCTCGATCCCTGGGTGCGCCGCCTCGGCCGAGCCGATCAGCTCACGCACCGTGCCGGCTGGGACCGTGAGCTCGCCGGCGCCGCCGGTAAGGGTGCGGAGCTGCGCAGGGACTCGGACGGTGACGCTCACGACTGGTTCTCCTTGATCTGGGACGAGTGCTGCCGGTCGAGAACTGCGCGCACGTCCTCGAGGTGTGGGCGAACGGTGGCGGTCGGGGAGATCGTGTCGCCGAAGGCCTCTACGGTCTTCATTCCGTTCCCCGTCACGTAAACGACGACACGCTCGTCGTCGCGCACGATCCCTTCGCGAGCGAGCTTGGCGAGCGTTGCAATCGTGACCCCGCCAGCAGTCTCGGCGAAGATGCCCTCGGTCCGCGCGAGCAACCGGATGCCGTCCAAGACCTCGGTATCGGTCACCGATCCGATCGCGCCACCGGTTCGACGAACGACCTCTAGCGCATACCACCCGTCAGCCGGATTGCCGATTGCAAGCGACTTGGCGATCGTGTTCGGCTTCACGGGCTTCACGAAGTCGGCTCCATCCGCGAAGGCGGTCGCGACAGGCGAGCATCCTTCGGCTTGCGCACCCGAGACGCGCACCGGACCGGCTGGATCTTCAGGGTCCAGCCGGGGGCTCACGAGCCCGAGCTTCACGAGCTCCCGGAAGCCCTTGTCGATCTTCGTCAGCTGGCTCCCCGACGCAATCGGCACGACGACGTGGTCAGGCAGTTGCCATCCGAGCTGCTCAGCGGCCTCGTAGGCGAGCGTCTTCGAGCCTTCGGCGTAGTACGGCCGCACGTTCACGTTCACGAATGCCCAGTCGGGATACTCGCTCGCGAGCTCGGCGCACAACCGGTTCACGTCGTCGTAGTTCCCCTCGACGGCGAGCAATTGCCCACCGAAGACGGCGGTCGTGAGCACTTTCACGGCCTCGAGGTCGCTCGGGATCAACACAACGGACTGCATGCCGGCCCGCGCCGCATGAGCGGCGACGGAGTTCGCGAGGTTGCCGGTCGAGGCGCACGCGGCAACCTTGAAACCGAGCTCGCGCGCCTTGGTAAGAGCGACCGACACGACCCGGTCCTTGAACGAGCCGG
>PLDN01000117.1:14513-14774 GCA_003136185.1 Acidimicrobiaceae bacterium
AGGTGACCTCGAGCGGCCCGAAACAGAATTCACACGCGTGCAGTGCCTCAGCCGGGTACGTGCGCGCGCACTCCCGGCAAGTCAGGGTGTGGACGTAGCTCACTGCTCCTCCTCATCGATCGGGCGTTGGCACCTTTCCCCTCACCGGCTTTGCCGCCGGGTCGAGAATGGTTGCCGCGGTTTCAACGGGCCCGTCCCTCAACCGCTCTGGATGATGCGCCCATTCTGACCGATGCCGCCCGGGGTCGTCAAAGGGCAGGC
>PLDN01000026.1 GCA_003136185.1 Acidimicrobiaceae bacterium
GCCGATCATCGATGTTGTCAACAACGAGGTCGTGGCCGTCGAGGCGCTGGCACGCTTTGATGTCACCCCCTACCGGTCGCCGGAGGTGTGGTTCAGCGAAGCTCACGAGAACGGTTGTGGAGTCGAGCTGGAGCTGCTGGCGGTCAACCGCGCGCTCGCCGAGCTACCCATGTTGCCCGACGGCGTGGCCCTCAGCATCAACGCCGGGCCAAAGACCGTCACGGCTCCGGGGTTCCACGAGGCGATTCTTGGTGTCCCCGCCCAGAGAGTCATCGTCGAGCTCACCGAACACAACGCCATCGACGATTACCCCGGACTTGTGGACTCCCTACAGACAATTCGCCAGAGGGGGACCTGCATCAGCATCGATGACACCGGCTCCGGCTACTCCAGCCTCGCCCATATCCTGAAGCTTGCACCTGACTTCATCAAGCTCGATCGTGACCTCGTCAGTGGAATCGACGTGGACCCGGTGCGCCGTGCCCTCGCGGCCTGCCTCGTCGCCTTCGCGGCCGAGACCGGAGCCCAGATCGTCGCTGAGGGAGTCGAGACCGAAGACGAGCTCGTGGTGCTCCGACAACTCGGTCTGCGTTATGCCCAGGGCTACTATCTCGGCCGTCCCGCGAGTCTTGAGACTCTGGCAATCGCGCAACGGCAGCCGGCATCGCTGACGGCGCCGGGGTGCTCCTGAAGGGTGCCAGATAAGCCTCCGCGTCCGGGCTAGGGCCGGGCGTTGGGCGCCGGACTCCAACTCGCGAAGCCTTGGCCATGACAGTCCGGTGATTTCGGTTGGCAATGACGCTTGGCCTCGGCGCCGAGTACGAAGGCGGCGAGGATCTAGGCGGCGTGGCGAACGTGATCGTCATGTGTGACTGAGAAGACGGAACGGCGCCCGCTGCACGCACTCGAGAAGAGCGCACCATCGCCGGTGTGGAGACTCGGCTCCTTAATCTGTGGAGACTCGGCCGGGACAAACCCTGGGCCGCCGGTCCTCGAAACTTTGCCTCCAGGCCTTTCAAACTCCGCGCTCAAGTCGCGCCAGCGCGATGCCGATACACCTTTCATGTCCACTGTCCGGGCGCTCGAAACGAACCCGAACCGGAGCCTTCAGGTGTGCGCCGTATGCGACGCCGACGTGCTGTTCCTCACGACGTGCCCGGCCTGCGGAACGCCAACCGGGAGCACGGTGGCACCCGCGAGGACGACCGGGCAGACGGGTCAGGTGCTGAGTTACGCCGAGGCCGCCCGCGCACGTTCGCGCACCCCGCTGCCTGACGAGCTGACCCGCGCGTGGCAAGCTCCCGCGCCGCGCACCCGACCGGCCACCAAATCGGACGATTGGACGGCGTCGGGATCTGGTCGTAAGCGCACGCTTCGTCGCGCCCGCCCGCTCGCAGCGATTGGTGCTCTTCTCGTCGTGGCGCTCGGCATTTCCGTCGCCGTCACTCAGCTGGCTGATCACCACAGCAACAGCTTGCTCAGCCCTCCGGCACTGACCCCACCACAGCGTTATGTGACAAGCGGCCTGCCGTTCGAAGCGACCTTCCCAGCGACGCCGGTCGTCAGTCACGACCAGCTTTTCCTACTCAAGCTCCCGTACACCGCAACCGTGTACTCGGCCACGACCGGCAGCTCGACAGTGTCGATCGGGGTCTACCCGCTGCCCCTCGGCAAGCCGGGGCACTTCAACGTGCGAGACTTCGTTCGTAGCTTCCTCGCCGCCAGCAACTCGACGCCAGCAGGCACGACGTTGAAGGCGGAGGGGATAACCAAGGTGCACGGCATGGCGGAAGTCTCACTCGCTACGACGACCAATGGCGGACGCTCCGCCGGCTTCGGCACGCTCGTGCTCGACGGTCACATCGCTTACGAGATCCTTGCGATCGGGCCTGCTTCGACCGTCGACTCGACGTTCCAGCAAGTGATGCGGCACTTCCGGATCGTCAATCCCGCTCTCGGCACCACTTTCTGAGCCTCACTCGGGGCTGCGAGCTCAGTCCCGGTCGTCGTCTAAACGTATGCCGCTCGTGGTCAACCCGTACGGCGTCTCTTCGTAGGTGGTGAGAACGGTGAGCGGCGGCGAGTAGGCGTGGATGCTCACCGCAGGCCTGCCCGACCGGTGAGCCATGTCGTGCACGTGCGCCGGTCCGAAACACCCAGACTCCCCCGCCTCCAGCCGCCGCTCACGCAGGTCCGCACCTGCCCTCGCCCGGTACCGCTCCTCGAGCGATCCATCGACGACGAGGTAGCCGCCCGACGACCCTCCGTGATCGTGCCAATCAGAGGTCTGGTCGATCTCCCAGGACAGCAACCTCACCTCGTAGTTCGCAGTCCGGTGGAGCACGATCCACCACCGACGATCGGGGCTGTCCACGACGAGGTCGCGCCAAAGACCCGGCTGAGCAGCAACTTCGACCGCAACGTGTTCCAGCTGCGCCGGTGTGAGGCGCTCGTCACGAATCTCGAGGGAGCTGAGCAGCGCACGAAGCGCCGCCGCCTGTTCTGGCGGAGCCTCGCTCGCTATTGAGAGAGTTCGTCCTAATACCATAAAGACCATAGTAATACTCGCGAATGGCCAGCGGGTGGCAGCCCGGTTCTCCCGTGCGGACTTCATGCAGCGTTCACAGCCCGGCGACGCTTGCGACACAGTGGGTTGAGACGATGTTGAGCGGCAACGAGCTCCCAGTCACGGGGGGCCACCAGCGCCAGACCAGCCACAACACCACTAGAGCGACTATTACGGAGGTTCGGAGTCGAATGGGCTATCAAGCCGAGTACATCTGGATTGACGGGACCGCGCCGTCCCCTCTGATCCGCAGCAAGACACGGATCGTTGCCGATGGCAAGAAGCCCGGCATCTGGGGCTTCGACGGCTCGAGCACCAACCAGGCATCCGGTGACAACTCGGACTGTGTGTTGCAGCCCGTATTCAGTTGTCCGGACCCGCTGCGCGGCCCGAAGGACGTCCTCGTCATGTGTGAGGTGTTGCTGACCGACTTCACCCCGCACCCGTCCAACACTCGAGCGGCCTGCGCCGCCGCGGCGGAGCGATTCGCGGAGCAGGAGCCTTGGTTCGGCTTAGAGCAGGAATACACCTTCATGCGAGGCGGGCGACCGTTCGGATGGCCGGCCGAGGGGTTTCCGGCACCGCAAGGTCCGTACTACTGCGGGGTCGGCGGCGACAAGATGCCCGGCCGCGACATCGTCGAGCGCCACACGCTCGCCTGCATGAACGCGGGTTTGGCGATCGAAGGGACGAACGCCGAAGTGATGATGGGACAGTGGGAGTTCCAAGTCGGAGTCCTTCCTGCGCCCGCCATCGGCGACCAACTGTGGGTCGCGCGTTGGCTGCTCTTCCGGATCGCGGAGGACTTCGGCGTATTCGCCACGCTCGAGCCGAAGCCGGTATTCGGTGACTGGAACGGCGCTGGTTGCCACACGAATTTCTCGACGAAGGCCATGCGGGAAGACGGTGGCTGGGACGCGATAATCGCCGGTTGCGAGGCTCTAGGGACGAAGGTTGAAGAGCATGTACAGAACTATGGCGTAGGAATCGCTGACCGCTTGACCGGGGCTCACGAGACAGCCCACTGGTCCGAGTTCAGCTACGGCACGTCTGACCGCGGCGCGTCGATCCGCATCCCGTGGGGCACTGCCAAGGAGCAGAAGGGCTGGCTGGAAGACCGGCGACCCAACGCCAACATGGATCCTTACCTGGTTAGCCGACTCATGATGACGACGGTTTGCGAAGCCGCTGTCGAAAGCCTCGCACTCGCCTGACTCGGCGCTCTCGATCCCGCTGGTCGCGTCGGAGCACCCTGAGGAGTACGGAGAACCGCTCGAGGACGTCGAGACCGAGGACAGCTGAGCTCTTTATCCAGGCGTCGGCTCCGGCGCGGCGATGACGGCGGCCGGGCGCGACCTCGCAGCGACGAGAACGCCGCCACAGACAAGAGCGGCGCCAACGAGCTGGAGCGTCGTCGGCCGTTGCGAGAGCACGATCGCGGCCAGCACCAGGGATGCCGCCGGCTGAAGAAGTAGGAGCAATGACGAGATGGCCGCCGGCAGTCGCGGCAACGACGAGGTAATAAGGAGCCAGCCGAGCGTCTGACTCGTCAGCGCCAGTACGAGAAGCCAGCCGAGCGCGGCGAGCGGTGGGTCGAGACTGAGCTGGCCGAATGCCAGTCCGGATACAACAGACGCGAGGAGGGCGCCGGCCGTCGCGTCAGCGAGGGGCCCGGCGATATGAGGCGCCTGCGTAGCGCTCGTCCGAAGGATCACGATGAAGGCCGCGTAGCTGACCGACGTGCCCAGCCCGTATAGGACACCGGCCACGGGGTGGTAGTTGGAGCTCGAATTCCCGGCGATGCCCGCAACGAGCACCACGCCGATCATGACGACCGGCAGAGCCAGCAGGAACTGTCGGCGAGGACGCTCACGGAACCACAACCATGCGATGAACGTCACGAAGAACACCTGTAGGTTGCCGAGGACAGTGGCTATCCCGGCGCCAACGTCGTAGATCGCATGGGTCCACAAGAGCAGGTCGACGCCGAGGAACATGCCCGCGACGCCGGCGCGTACGCGGGTCCGAAGAGGTCGGGTCCCACGTCGTCGCTGCTCGAGCACCGCCAAACCGATCAGGCCCGGAAGAGCAAGGCCGCAGCGGAAGAGGGCGGTCGTACCAGCTCCGACGTGCGCCAGGTCTACGAGGATCGCCGACGAGGAGATGCAGGCCGCACCGAGCAGCGCCGGCAATACGGGATCGACTCGCCGTTGCTCAGAGACGGGCGTACTCCTCGATGTCACCCTCGAACTCCTCGATCATCCGGGGGGTGAGCGTCGGTCGCGTCGTCGCGATGCACTCGAGCACCACCTCTGTCGTCGCTGCTGCATCAGGCTCTCCTGCGACCGAGCGCTCGAAGACGACCTGGGCGGCGCGGCGAGCTGCGAACTCGATGTCCGCCGGCGTGAGCATCTCCGACCGGCTCACGATCGCCCCGAGGTCGAGGCCCTCATGGGGAACCTCGGCGAGGTAGCGGTCCCAAATAGCGCTGCGAGCCTCCGCGTCAGGCGGGCCCACCGGAATCACGTAGTCGAAGCGCCCGTGCCTGAGAAACGCAGCATCGAGCGCCCGCACCGAGTTCGTCGCACACACGAGCAACCGGCCGTCCCGCTCACGAAACGTCGGGATCAGTTTCAGCATCTCGTTCGTCACGCCCTGGGTAGTGGAGGACGCAGATTGGCCGCGGAGCGAGGCGATCTCTTCGACCTCGTCGATAAACAAGACAACTGTGTCGAGCTCGGAGACCTGTGTGAAGGCCTCCCGCAGGGCAGCCGCCAGGCCAGCGGGCGACTCCCCCGCGAGGCGCGAGGGAAACAGCTCAACGAAAGGCCAGCTGAGCCTCGATGCGACAGCCTTTGCGAAGGTCGTCTTCCCGGTGCCCGGCGGCCCGAACAGGACGATGGCCCGTGGTGGAAGCAACCCGGCGCGCGCTGCCATCTCCGGGTAAGCGAGCGGCAGGACGACCCGCTGTTCGATCAGCTCCTTCTCTCGAGCCATGCCCCGCAACGAGTCCCATAGATCAGGACGAAGAAGCCTTCCGCCCAGCTGGCCGAGGAGGCCGCGGTCTGTGGGCGCGACCCTTTCGAGTTTCTCGAAGAAGACGACACCGGACCTCGAGCGGTAACCCTGGTGCTCGAGCGCCTCGGACCCGACCTCCGAACCTGAAGACAGCAGGCAGCTGATCCGTTGAACTCCCGCCGCGAGCATGCGCTCCTCGAGGCCGCTCAGGAGCGCACTGCCGATGCCTCGGTGACGCCAGTCGGGCGACAAGCTGAGGCGCAGGAGCCACGCACGGTCCTTGTCGAGCTCCGCCACGGCGCAGGCGACGACTTCGTCCCCGACGGTGGCCACGACTGCCGGCTCATTGGACCGGACCGCCGCTACGAGCTCTGAGAGCGTGAAGACGGGCTCGCTGTCACCTGCGTTCGGGTCGTCCCAGAGGCGGATCACCGCATCGAGGTCGTCGTCATGAAAGTCGCGGACCCTCCACATGGCCATGCCCGAGTCTTGCCGATAGGAGACACAGGCGCAGACGAAGCTCGGACTGGATTGGGCGGACTGGACGCAGATCGTGTCCATACGCCGAGCACGATCTGCGTCCAGCACTTGTAACCCGACGGCGACCAGCAAAGGCTCGACGGTGGCGGAAGATTAGATACTCTAAGTATGTGAGTATCGAACGAGACCATCCCAAGCTGGGCGGCGAGCATCGGCTGTCCATTGCGCGGATCACTGCCTGGCTCGGCCGACAGGCGGAACTGGCTCTCGCAGAGAGCGACCTGTCGCTGCCCCAATACCGAGTACTCAGCTTGCTCGCCGATGGGATCGCGCTGCCGTCCTCGATGGCTGACAGCCTGGACGTCCGCCGCCCGAGCATCACCGCCGTGGTCGACGGCCTGGTCGCTCGTGGGTTCGTGGTGAGAGAGCACGACGCTGAGGACCGGCGCAAGGTCACGCACTCAATCACGAAGGAGGGACGGCGCCTCCTGCACGCGGCCGACCACGCGGTCGAGGACCGCCTCTCAGCGATCGCCGGCACGCTGGCGGACGAGGACCTAGTAGCCGGGGCGATCGACGGCCTCGCTCGGTGGGGCCCGGCGCTCGTCGAGTGGCGCAATCTGAAGCGGCACCAGCCGGTGACCTCATGAGCCGTCTGGCCACCCGCAGACACGATCACGCCCACACCCGCCCCGCCGCCGAGCTCGAGACGGATCCCTTCGTCCCGATCGCGGAGGCATCGCGCTACGCGCCGCCGCGTGCGACGATCGATTCAGACACCTCCAAGTCGTGGCTCCGCCGAGCGATGCCCATCGTAAAGGCCCACCGAGGCGGCTTTCTAACGGCGCTCTCGCTCTCGTTCTTCGGGCTGATCCTGCAGGTGCAGATCCCGAACCTGTTGAACAAGGCGATCAACAACTCGATCGTCTTCCACACAGTCCCGATCCACTTCTATGTCGAGTGGATCCTCGCCCTCGGACTGACCGGCGGCGTGGCGGGTTACATCTCGCGCCTCGCCATCTACAAGACCGCTTACAGCATCGAGTTCGACCTTCGGAACATCATCTACGAGCACCTCACCAAGATGTCGTTCTCGTTCTACGACAAGGTGCAATCGGGTCAGCTGATCTCGCGGGCCAACTCCGACATCCGCTCGGTCCAGATGTACATGACGTTCGCACCGCTCATCTTGCTGCAGTGCGCGATCGTGTTCGTCGCGTTCGGGTTCATGCTTTCGATCAGCGTGCCCCTTGCGTTCATCGCCCTCGTCACTATGCCGTTCGTCTACTTCGTGAGCGTGCAGATGAGGAAGTCGATGTTCCCGGTCTCCTGGCTAATCCAGGCCCGCCTGGCCGAAGTGGCGACGATCGTGGACGAGAACGTGAACGGCGTGCGGGTCGTTAAGTCCTTCGCCGCTGAGGACCAGCAGCTGAAGGACCTCGCGCGAGCGGCCACCGGCGTCGAGTGGGCCTACATCAAGGACGCAGACCTGCGCGCACGGTTCACTCCTGCGGTCCAGAACCTCCCCCAGCTCGGGCTCGTGCTCGTGCTGCTCTTCGGCGGCTGGATGGTTCTGCAAGGACACCTAGGCCTCGGTGCCATCGTGGCGTTCAACTCCTACTTGCTCATGATGCAGATCCCCTTCACGATGCTCGGGATGCTCATCATGATGGGCCAGCGGGCAGCCGCTTCGGCCGAGCGCATCTACGAGATCCTCGACGAGCGCTCCGAGATCGTCGACAAGCCCGGTGCGATCGACTTGATCAACTGCAAGGGAGACGTGCAGTTCGATCATGTCGACTTCGGGTATCCGGGAGGTGACCGACCACGCGTGCTCGAGAACTTCGACCTCCGCCTCCGACGGGGAGAGACCGTCGCACTCGTCGGAAGAACCGGATCGGGCAAGTCGACGGTGGCGCGGCTGCTGACACGTTTCTATGACGTCACCGGCGGATCGGTCAAGGTCGACGACCACGACGTGCGAGATCTGACGGTCGCGAGCCTTCGCGCGAACATAGGCATAGTTCTCGACGAACCTTTCCTGTTCTCGGTCTCGATCCGCGAGAACATCGCGTACGGCAAGCCGACGGCGACGCTCGAAGAGATCGAGGCGGCCGCTCAGGCAGCCAATGCCGCCAAGTTCATAGAGGAGCTGCCGCAGGGCTACGACACGGTCGTCGGCGAGCGCGGCTACACCCTCTCCGGTGGCCAGCGCCAGCGCATCGCGATTGCCCGGACACTCCTCGTCAATCCTCCAATCCTCGTGCTCGACGACGCCACGAGCGCAATCGACGTCCACGTCGAGCAACAGATCCACCGCTCCCTCAGCACCCTGATGCAGGGGCGCACGACGCTGATCGTCGCCCACCGGCTGTCCACGATCAGCCTGGCGGATCGCGTCGTCCTGCTCGACGACGGCAAGATCGTCGCCGACGGGCGGCACTCAGAGCTGCTCGAGAGCTCTCCTCTCTATGCAGAGGTACTCGCGAGGGCGGCCGAGGAAGACGGGACCGAGCTGTCACGCCCGCCGATCAGTGGGGGGGCTGCCTGATGGCCTGGGGCGGAGGCGGAGCGCCGATGTTCGGAGGCGGTGCACGTCCGGGAGCTCCCGGCGCTCCCGGTCTTCCCTTCGGCGGGATCCCGACCGAGCTGCAAGACGGCGTCGACAGGTTGCTCAAGACCGAGCCCGAGCACGGCGATCCCACCGTCAATTTCACTCAGCGGCCCACAGCGCAAGAGACCCGACGGCTGACCTTGTGGAGCCTGCTCACGCGCTACCCACGACTGCTCTGGGTCTCAGCCATCTTGATCGTCCTGATGAGCGTCACCATGCAGGCGGGCCCGTTCCTCACCGAGAAGGCGATCGACCACGGAATGGTGCCTGGCCACCATTCCCTCACCGTCATCGGGGTCTGCGCCGCCGCCTACCTCGTCCTAGCCGTCACGACGGCGCTCGCCCAGCGCTCGCAAGTGAAAGTGACCGGGCGTCTGGCCGCGGGGGTAATGAACGACCTACGGGTCAAGGTCTTCGCACATTTGCAGCGCCTTTCGCTCGACTTCTTCACCGACGAGAAGGCCGGCGTCCTCATGAGCAGGATGACGAGCGACATCGAGAACCTCCAGCAGCTGCTGCAGGACGGCCTCGCACAGTTCGCCATCCAAGGGCTCACGATGGTCGTCATCACGATCGTGCTCTTCACGATGAACGTCCGCCTCGCGATCATCACCGTTCTACTCATCATCCCCGTCCTCACGGCCGCATCCCTCTGGTTCCGTGTCGCGTCCGGACGGGGCTACGACCGTGTCCGGGACGGCATCGCCAACGTGCTGGCCGATCTTTCCGAGAGCCTGCACGGCGTCCGGATAGTGACCTCTCACAACCGCCAGCGTCACAACGTCATCCATCACCGCAACGTGGTCGGTGAGTACCGGGACGCCAACAATTACACGGCCCAGATCAATGCTGTCTACGGGCCGGGCACCCAGATGCTCGGCGTGCTCGGCCAGGCGGCATTGGTCGGTATCGGCGGGGACATGGTCATCCATCACACGCTCACGATCGGAGCGCTTGTCGCTTTCTTTTTGTACTTGAACCGCTTCCTGCAGCCGATCCAGCTGCTCGTGCAGCAATACAACACCTACCAGCAGGGCCAGGCTTCGGTCTTCAAGCTCCGCGGCCTTCTCGAGACCGCGCCCGCCGTCGACGAGGGACCCGAGTCAACCGAGCTCCCGCCGATCAACGGTCGCATCACCTTCGAGCACGTGTCGTTCGGCTACGACCCGGCTAATCCCGTGATCCACGACGTCGACATCACGATCGAGCCGGGCGAGACGGTGGCGTTTGTGGGTCCGACGGGAGCGGGGAAGTCGACTTTGGCGAAGCTGATCACGCGTTTCTATGACCCGACGGCGGGACGCGTTCTTATCGACGGCCACGACCTTAGGCAGGTGACCTTCGCTTCGCTGCGGCGCCAGCTAGGCGTCGTGCCGCAGGAGCCGTTCTTGTTCGCCGGGTCCATCCGGGACAACATCGCCTTTGCACGCCAGGGTGCAACCGACGCGGAGGTGAACGAGGCCGTCCGGGCAGTCGGCCTTGAGGACATGATCGAGCGCATGCCGGACGGGCGCGACACCATCGTGCATGAGCGCGGCCAGTCGCTCTCTTCGGGAGAGCGCCAGTTGATCGCACTCGCCCGCGCCTTCCTCGCCCATCCGAGGGTCCTCGTCTTGGACGAGGCAACTTCTAATCTCGACCTCCAGTCCGAGACGAAGATCGAAGCTGCTCTCGACGTGCTGCTCGAGGCGCGCACGGCCGTCCTCATCGCGCACCGGCTGTCGACTGCGATGAAGGCGGACCGGATCGTCGTCATCTACGACGGCGAGGTGGTCGAGTCCGGCTCGCACAGCGAGCTCGTCGCGGCGGGCGGCAAGTACGCCGCCATGTACGAGACCTGGATCAGCCAGGCCGAGACGGAATCAGCAGGCGCGGGCGCCGTCCACTGAGACCACGCCGGCTAATCGGCGCGGACGGCTATCGACTGCGACGTGCGATTCGCGTGACCAGCCAGAAGGCCGCCACTATGACTGCGACGACCACGGCGATCTTGACGATCTCAACGACAATGCCCACGACGAAGGAGAAAACAGCAAAGGCGACGACGACTGCCACGATCGCGACGGCAGCCACGACCATGTAATGGCCGACCCTCATCACTCCGCCGCCCCCGCTCTTGCCTTGTGGTTCGATCATTTTTCCTCCTGCATCGACGCTAGCCGGGCCTGCATACCGAGTGCAGTCACTGCCTCTAGGGTTGCGTACGTGCAGGCGGCACCGGGAACATCGGGAACACCGGGAACCAGTCCGGATCGAGCGCCCTCCCCCCTGCGGAGCGCTCGCGACACGCTGTCGGCCGAGGTTCTGAGCGGCGAGCTCGCGCCCCTCGAGTTGCCGCCTCGGTTCGCCAAGACGGCCGACGACTATCTAGCCGGTCTCCTCGACCAAGCCACGTCTTCGAAGCCAGCCGGGTATGCCCTCGTGGCCGTAGGCGGTTACGGCCGTGCCGAGCTCTGCCCCGGGAGCGACCTCGACGTCGTCCTGCTACACGACAAGCGACGCAACTTCGCCCAGGTCGCCAACGCGATCTGGTACCAGGTCTGGGATACCGGCGTGCGCCTCGACCACAGCGTCCGGACGCCGAAGGAGATGCTCTCGGTCGCCGGAGAGGACCTGCGCGCACTCCTCGGCCTCCTCGACGGCCGGGTGATCAGTGGGGACCGCGCTTTCGCCGAAGGCGTGCTCTCGAAGATCGCCGAGCTCTGGCGAGCACACCACCGCAAGTGGCTGCCCGAGCTCGCACGGGCCACTCGCGAGAGGCACCGGTCTTTCGGGGAGTTGCCTTACCTCCTCGAGCCCGACTTGAAGGAATCGGCCGGCGGGCTTCGCGACCTCGAGGTCATGTCGCTCACAGCTAGGGCGTTGCCCGCACTGGCGGACGTAATCCACCCCCCCTCCCTCGATGGGGCCCACGACTTGTTGCTCGGCTCCCGCGTTGCCCTCCAGGCCCGCACGGGCAACCAATCGGACCGGCTTCGCCTGCAGGAGCAGGACGAGGTGGCCGCCGTCCTCGGCTACGCCGACGCCGACGCGTTCGCGGCAGTGCTCGCCGAGGCGAGCAGGGAGGTCATGTGGGCTTCGGCTGACGGCTGGCGGCGCATCGAGTCCGTCCTCCGGGGACCCCCCGGGCGATCAGCCGGCCGGGAGACCGAAGTCGGCCGCCAGATATTGCTCCGGGACGGCGAGATCGCCCTCGGCCCGGACGCCGACCCTGCGACCGATCCAGCCCTCGTACTGCGGGCCGCTGCTGCGGCGGCTCGCCATGAAGTGCCGATGGCGGTCTCTTGCCTCGACCGGCTCGAGCGCGAGAGGCCCGAGCTCACTGTCCCCTGGCCCGACGGCATGCGGGACGCCCTCGTCTCGCTCCTCGAGTACGGCCATGCCGCCACGCCCGTGATCGAGACCCTCGATCGGCGGCGGCTGTTCGAATGGTTGCTCCCGGAGTGGAGCGTCGTGCGTCACCGCCCGCAGCGCAACGCCTACCACCGCTTCACGGTCGACCGTCACCTGCTCGAGGCTGTAGCCGAAGCCGCCTCGCTGCTCCGTAACGTCGAACGCCCCGACTTATTGCTGATCGGCGCCTTGCTGCACGACATCGGCAAGGGCCGTCCCGGCGACCACAGCGAGGTCGGTCGCGAGCTCGCGACCGGAATCGCCCGACGGATGGGTTACCAGTCGAGAGATGTCGCGGTAATCGAGCGACTCGTGAAGCGCCATCTGCTCTTGGCCGATACCGCTACGCGGCGAGATCTCGACGACCCAGAGACGATCGAGCTCGTGGCCGAAGCCGTCGGCGACCGCCTCACGCTCGAGCTTCTCGCTGCGCTTACCGAAGCCGACTCGATCGCGACCGGCCCGGCCGCCTGGGGAGGCTGGAAGGCGTCCCTCGTCTACGCCCTCGTTGAGAACGTCCGTGCGCTGTTCGAGGGCCGCCCAGCCGACAGCTCAGCCACCCGCCAGGTGAGCCCGCAGATCATCGCCCTCGTAGCGATCGGCGAGCTGGCGGTGCATGTCGATGAGTCGACGGTGGCGGTGGTCGCGCCAGACCGGCCGGGACTGTTCGCACTTGTGGCGGGCACGCTCGCGATGCACCGCCTCGACATCCGCCGAGCCTCCGCCCTCGGGCTCGCCGCCGACATGGCCGAGCACGAGCGCCCGGCGATGGCCGTCGAAGTGTTCGAGGTCGACCGGGACCCCGAGCGGCCGATCGACGAGACACGCCTCCTCGCCGATCTGGAGCGGGCGCTGTCGGGCGACCTCCCGATCGAGGCGCACCTTCGAACCGTAGAGGAGGCCTACGCGCGCTACCGCCGGCCGACGACCGCACGCGGCCCCGAGGTCGTAGTACTCGTAGACGAGTCGGCCTCGTCAGGCGCCGCTGTCGTCGAGGTCCGTGCGCCAGACTCGAGCGGCCTCTTGCACCGGCTCGCTTGGACGCTCGCCGAAGCAGGTCTCGATGTGGTGTCGGCCCGGATCGCGACGCTTGGGCATGAGGTCGTGGACAGTTTCTATGTGAGAGAGCAACAGACCGGCGAGCGGCCTACAGCCGAGCGCCTCGATCAGCTCCGTCCTGCCCTCTTCAACGCGGCCCGAAGCGGGCCGCAAACGCCTTCCACAACCTGACGAGGGCGCGTCTTGGGTCACCCCGAAACGGGTTACAATTTGCGACGTTCCGGCGTTAGCCGACCCCCGCGATCGCGGGGGTCGATGCTCACAGCGAGGCGTCGGCTCTCCGAGGTAGGGCCACGATGGGCAACAACTCCGATAGCCAGAGTTCCGGAGCAAGAGGTGTCCTTGGCGTGCCCACACTCGCGATCTCGTGCGCCGTTGTGATGGCACTCATGATCGGTGGTGCCATCATCGCCAGCCACAGCTCAGCCAGTGGGACGCCGAGCACGACCGTAACCGCCACCTCGCAGCGGGGCTCGACAAAGCCGCACGATTCCAAGCACCGCGATTCTCGCCCGCCTGCACCCCTCAGAGTCGCTTCTGTCGTTCCCTTTCCGGGCGCCTCGTCGGTCGGATGGCGCTCGGACGTGACCGTTCGCTACAACGAGCCGATCACCGCTGCCTCGCTGATGCCGATGATCCGGCCGGCCGTGGCGGGGAGCTGGGACCGCGTCGGACCCGAGACCGTCGTGTTCCGCCCGACCACGCAATGGGTGCCTTTCGTGCAGGAGACGGTCATCGTCCCAAAGGACTCCCGCAGCACGGACGGCACCACGCTCGGTCAGTCGTCCATCTCGACCTTCACAGTCGCAGGCGCCTCCGCCCTCCGCCTGCAGGAGCTCCTGGCAGAGCTCGGGTACCTGCCGGTCGCGTTCACGCCCAAGGGCGGGGCTGTGCCGGCGCCGGTGACGGGGGTACGCACGAGACCGACGCCCCCGTTCACGCACCCATCCTCCGCCCCGGCGAGCACCGCCACGACTGCCGTCGCTGCTCCGGGCCCGGGAACCACGAGAGACATCGAGCCATCGGTGCCTGGCGACATCCCCCGCGAAGCGTTGGCCGGAAGGTTCGCCTGGCGATTCACGAACATCCCCACTTCGCTCGCCGACGAGTGGACCGCCGGCAGTTCGAACGAGGTCACGACCGGTGCGGTGATGGCATTCGAGTCCGCCAACGGTCTTCCTGACGATGGAGTCGCCGGACCCGCCGTTTGGCAGGCGCTGCTGCAAGCGGCCGCCTCCCGCAAGATCACCGCTGCCCCCTACGACTACGTCTACGTCTCCGAGGGCTCGCCGGAGTACGTCACTATCTGGCGCGACGGGGTCAACGTCTTCACGACGCTCGCCAACACCGGGATCCCGCAGGCCCCGACGGTCGCCGGCACCTGGCCCGTCTACGTCCGCTACACCGTCACCACTATGAGCGGGACCAACCCGGATGGCTCGACCTACAGCGACCCGGGCATCCCCTGGGTGAGCTACTTCCACGGCGGAGACGCGCTGCACGGTTATCTCCGCTCTCAGTACGGCTTCCCGCAGAGCCTCGGCTGTGTCGAGATGCCGTACAGCTCCGCAGACACGGTCTTCCCCTACACGCCGATCGGCACGCTCGTCACGGTCGAGTAGGCGGACGCCGGGCTCGCAAGGCTCCCGACCTCACCAGCCGGATGCCGTTAGCCGCCAGCTGCCGTTCCAGGTCGTGTGGTCCGATCCCGCTGGCCCGAGAACAGCGAGGCTGTCCCCGTTGCGCAACGCGTTCGGCGGACAGCTCATCGGCTCGACTGCGACCGCCCGCCGTCGGTCCCATCCGCCTAGGGTGTCGGCGGTGAAGCACATCACGTAGGGGAACTCTATGCCGGCTGAGAGGACGACCAGCCGGCCGTCACCCCGCTCGAGGCTCACCGACCACGCGGTGCCGTCGGCCGCTCGGCTCGACTCGAACCCGAAGAAACAATCATCCAACTGCGTCCCACCGAGTGACCTCCCACGCGAGAAGTCGTACTCGCTCCCAGCGACATCGGTAGCTCCCGTAGGCAGTCCGCGCTCGTCGGCGAGGATGCGCCGCTCGGCTGCGAACGAAAGTCGGCATGTGTCGACGCCTCTCTCGCCGGCGTACAGATAAGGATGGAAGCCGATCCCGAAGGGCGCCTCGCTGTCGCCGTTGTTGGTCACCGTCGTCGTTACCCTCAACTCGCGCGCTGATGTCAGCGCGTAGGTGACCTCAAGCGTGAGCCGCCATGGGTATCCCGGCTGCGGCGGCAGCTCGACGGCCGTCGTCAATGAGCTCCCTGAATGCTCGACGACCTGCCAGTTCATCCATCGCACGAGGCCGTGTATCGCATTCGAGTGTGCCGGTTCGTCAAGGCCAGCCGCACCAGAAACGCCTCGCCAGGTGTAAGAGCCATCTTGCAAGCGATTCGGCCAAGGAGCGAGAACCTGCCCTTTGCCACCGGAGCAGATCTGGTCCGCCGGGTATCCGAGAAGGACTGGCTCGCCGTCGATCTCGAACGAGCGCAGGCTGCCGCCAACCTCGGTGACGACGGCGACAGCCGATCGGTTCGCGATCTCGAACTGCCGCCCGGAGGGCGCGCGAGCCGGATCGGCCGGGGCGGACTGACCGGACTCCAGATAGGCGGGCACGTCTCGATATGGTAGTGACGTGCGGGTTCTGGTCACGAATGACGACGGCGTAGACGCGACAGGGCTTGCTGTCCTTGCCCGGGCCCTTCACGACGCTGGGCTCGAGGTACTGGTGGCAGCTCCCCTTCACGAGGCAAGCGGAGCTGGAGCGGGCGTCGGGCCCCTTCACACAATGAACGACGGCATCGAGGTCGAGGTGCTCGAGCTTCCTGGCCTCGAGGGCATCGAGACCCTCGGAGTCGAGGCGCTCCCCGCCCTCATCGTCATCGCCGGGTGCCTCGGCGCCTACGGGCCGCCCCCCGACCTGATCGTGGCTGGGATCAACCCCGGACGTAATGTTGGGCGGGCGGTCCTCCACTCCGGGACGATCGGCGCAGCCCTCACTTCGGTCCACTTCAACAAGCGCGGCCTTGCCATGAGCATTCAGTCTGGGCCCTTCTCCTCCTTCGAATCCGACGAGGGAGACCGCATCCACTTCGAGACCGCAGCGGCCATCGCGGCGGAACTTGCCCCAAGAGTGGCGGCGGCTCCGCCGAGAACCGTCGTGAGTTGCAACGTGCCCAACCTCCCGATCGATCAGCTGCTCGGTCTCAGGTGGGCCAAGCTCGCCCGCAGCGGTCTGATAAGGGCAGCCCTCGTCGATGTCACTCTCGGGTCGAAGATGTTGCTCGAGCTCGGTTTTGCAGATCCCCCGCCTGGCGACGAGAGTGACGAGACCCTGACCGCCCTCGGCTATGCGACCCTCACCCCCCTCGCGAGCGTGGCGGAGGAGCAGCGGCCCGAGGTGCGAAGCGCCTTAGCGATCGCCCTCGACGACGTCGGCGCCGCTCTCGGTATCGACACGGACGCGAGCAAGCAGGCGGACGGGCCGGCCGCGTAACCACCAGATCGCTCGGGGCCTAAGGGTGTGGGGCCTAAGGGTGTGGGACCAGAGGGTGGGACCCGCCCGATATGGCGCTCGCGTGACGACACCAGCTTGGGCCTGCGGTTTATCACTGAGAGTGGTCGTTTAGGACCGGGTTGAGCTCGACTACCCCGCCTAGACTTATACTTTTCGCAAAACATCTCTTCTGCCAGCACGTTCGCGTGGCAGGCCCTGGTCAGGGAGGTGCCTTTGACCACCCTGAGTGGTAGAGTCAGTTGCCCTGCCTTAATCTGCTCGCTAAAGTAAGCAACACAAACGTCATCGACGGATGGTGTCGCAACTTCCTGGTGGGTGGGGATCCCGGGGAGTGGGCCTCAACTTGGGCCCGTGTTTGGCACGTCTGAATCGCAAGACTTGCTTGCCGAGCCTGCGCCCGCCCGTCCCGACCAGTCCACAGGACCCAAAGGAGTCGCGCCACTACCAGCACACAGGGCCATACCCGTCTGCACCTCGCACGGGCGCCAACGCGCCCGGCACGACTCGCCCTTCCGGCACCGTGCCACGAGCCGGATGCATGAAAGACGGGCCGCCCGCATCAGAGCACCCACCTGGAGCCCACCGGGTTTCCGAACTCCCAAGGAGGAGCACGATGCGCAAGCACCCCCTGATCGCGCTGACCGCGTTCACGGCGCTCGGAGCGAGCGCCATCGCCGGCACCAATACCGGCTCAATCAATTCAGTACTTACAAGCGCCACAAGTGCTGGCCATCACAGCAGTAGCTCGTACGCCGCCCTTAACCCGGCAACCACGCGTGCCGAGTACCAGGCTCTCGTCCCTCATCCAAAGCTGTCACTCAGCGGAAGTCTGGACGTCATCGTGGGAGTCCGCGATGCACATCTCGCCGACCGATTGAGAGTCGTTGCAGGACCGGGGATTACATCAGTATCTGCACCGAAGAGTGTGGTCGTCATGAAGACTGCAGCCGTGGCTCCAACGCCGCCCGCTGCGCCGGTCGTCGCGACGCCTGCGCCCGTACCCGCCGCCCCAGCCGGTGGCGCCTGGTACGAGCTCCGGAGTTGTGAGTCTGGCGGCAACTACGCCGACGACACCGGAAACGGTTACTACGGCGCGTACCAGTTCGCTTTGTCGACCTGGTACGGCCTCGGCTACTCGGGACTTCCGAGTGAGGCGTCGCCGGCTGTACAGGACCAAGCCGCAGCAGAGCTGCAGGCTCGTTCCGGCTGGGGCCAGTGGCCTCAGTGTGCGGCTGAACTCGGCTTGTACTGAGCCAGACGCAACAGGCAGTGCAGCAGTAGAGGAGCAGTACCAGTCAGCACTTTGGGAACAGCCGGGCGCCGCGAGCGCCCGGCTGTTGCGCGTGCAGTGCAAATCGGGCGTCCGGGCCGAACCTGCAAGCTAGGACGGGCCCCGGGCGTCCTTTACACATGACTGGTCACACGTAATCAGAACCCAGGAGCAGGCGGCTTGCGAAGCGACGCAATAGGACACGAGGTTCTCGCTGATCCCCACGCCCCGCGCTCGCTCGCGCGTCGCTCGACGCTCATTTCTCTCCTCGTGGCCGCAACCGTGATCGCAGCGGGTATCACCGTCGTCGCATTCCGCGTCTCACGGACGGTCGCGCCCATCGGCCCTCATGCGACGGTCCCGACTTTGCTCCCGCCGTGTCGCACTCCTACGACCGCATCGTCAGCTGCCACTCCGACAGCCCTCGGGTCATGGCCCTATCACGTGACATTGCACGGTGACTTCGAGATGATCGCCGCCGCCAATGGTTCACTGTTCGCTCTCGAAGCCTGCGGGGCCGAGGAGTCGTCGCTCCGTGTCGTCGAGATGAAAGCGGGCAACGGCGCCGCGATCGCCTCGCAGTCCTTCGAGCGCGCGGCGCCGATCGCGAGCGCAATCGGCGTGACGGGCAACGATGTGTTCTTCGGAGAGAGCCGCCTCGCTCTCGGCGGATCAGCCGACCGGCCTCCGTACAGGTTGAGTCTGGTGGAGCTCGACCCACGGACGCTCGACGTAGCAAAGACGATCGGCCTCGGCCGCGGATACGGCTTGAGCCTCCTCCCCGGCCGGGATGGTTCGCTGCTGGTGGCGACCGGGCGGTCACTGGTCGAGGTCACCTCGACAGGCGAGGTCCGCCGGATCGCTTCGTTCGGAGGAGTCGTCCTGCAACACACGGCACTCGTGCCAGGGACCGACGAGGCGCTCGTCACTCTCTTCACACCGAGTGTCGTCGCGCCAGCGCCGTCGACCGAGCTAGCTCTCGTCGACCTCGCCACAGGCTCGATCGTCTCTCATCTCGAACTACCTGCGGGCGACGAGGTCCTGTCGCTTGCCGCGGTCGAGACCTCTGCCCTCGTAGCAGTGAGCGACGGCGAGAGCACCGAGGTCGAGCGCTACACCGACGAGGACCCCGAGCGGCGCCTGAAGGCACTCGGGCACGCTCGCGTTCTCCCGACAACGCTTGCGCCGGTATCGCTTCTCGCCTCTGGGCAGGCAATTTTCGCGGCCGGGCTGAGCACGTTGACGTGCACAAATGCCTCCAACGGTGATGCCGAGGCCTCGACGAGCCCGAAAGGCGCGGCGGAGGTCATGACCGGTATTGCCCAGCTTGGCTCGAGCACCTATGCGGTCACGGCTGCAGGCCTCGGCCTGCTCCGCCTACCCGCGGCGTGCACACGCATCTGAGGCACGACCGGCGCCTGGGTCCCCGGAGGCCAACGGAGTTGCGCAGCGCTCGAACCGAGAGCCCTCGCGGATCAGGTAGTAAAGGGTCATGCGTATTGGGATCTGGATCGCGACCGAGCGGCCATTCGACGACCTCCTCGCCTCGGCGCTCGAGGCCGAGCGGGTCGGCTTCGACGCCGTGTACATCGCCGACCACTTCATGCCACAAGAGAGCCCAGCCGACCAGCCTCGCCTCGAGGCATGGACGACACTCGGTGCGCTCGCTGCCCGGACCGAACGGGTCCGGCTCGGCGTCCTTGTCACTGGGAACACCTACCGGCACCCGGCCGTGCTCGCCAACATGGCAGCGACAGCTGATCGCATCAGCAATGGGCGGGTAGTGCTCGGGCTCGGTGCCGGGTGGCAGCGCAACGAGCACGTAGCGTACGGCATCGACCTGCCTGAGGTGCCCGAGCTGCTCGGTCGCCTCGACGAGGCCTGCCAGGTCGTCCGCACCTTGCTCGACAACGATCGGTCCAGCTTCGATGGCCGCTGGTACCACCTGGCCGACGCTCCGTGTGAGCCCAAACCGGTGCAAGACCACCTCCCGTTGCTCGTCGGGGTCTCGGGCGAGCAGATCGCGATGGGCATCGCTGCACGCCACGCCGACATCTGGAACTACTGGGGGACGCCGGACGGGATCGCCCACAAGATCGAGGTGCTCGACCGGCACTGCGAGGCGGAAGGTCGAGATCCCGCAACCCTCGAGCGCTCGACCCAAGCCCTCGTCCGAATGAGCGAAGACTCCGCACAGCTCGCGGCGTGGGCGTCCGAGGCAACCCGTCAACCTTCGATCACCGGCACGCAGGCTCAGATAACCGAGGAGCTCGGGCGCTACGACTCTCTCGGAGTAGACGAGTTCGTCCTCTCGGATCGCACGCTCGGTGCGAGCAGGGCCGAGCGATTCGAGGCAATGGCACGTTTTGCCGGGGAGGTCGCCGCTCCGTTCAGACCGTGAGCCAGCCGTGCAAGACTTTCTCATGGCCCACCCTTACTGGCCGCTGTTCGACCTCGTCGTTCGAACGCCTCGCCTCGAGTTGCGCCCGATCGACGACGGTCTCGCCATGGAGCTCGCCGGTGTGGCCGACCTCTCGATGTTCGAACGCCGCGAGTCGGAGTTCCTCTCGGACTGGGTGACGGTCCCGTCTCCCGAGCGCGAGAGAAGAAGTCTCCAGTTCTGGTGGCGCAACCGGGCGGAGTTCTCAGCAGATCAGTGGATCCTCAACCTCGCCGTCATCGTCGACGGCCGCGCGGCCGGAGTGCAGGACGTCCAGGCGACCGCCTTCCCCCTCCGCCGCCAGGTGACGACCGGCTCGTGGCTCGCGCAGCCCTTCCAGGCAAAGGGGCTCGGCACGGAGATGCGCCAGGCTGTTCTCCACTTCGCGTTCGATGGTCTCGGTGCTCTCGAGGCGATGTCGGCCGCATTCGACACAAACCGGCGCTCGATAGCAGTCTCGCGGCGCGCCGGCTACGAGGAGAACGGCCGGGAGTTGAATCTGCGCGGCGGGCGCAAGCTTGGGACAAAGGTCATGTTCCGTATGACGGCCGAGCGCTTTGCCCGCTTCCGCCGTCACGACGTCGTCATCGAAGGCCTCGAGCCCTGTCTCGACCTGCTCGGTCTCACCGGCTCGAAATAGGCGGCATCGGGCCGAACGGCTCACCTGGACTGCGTGCAAGGGTCCATTAGGCTCGATAACCATGCCCGGCACGACCGAAGACCTCCTCGACTCGTTCGCCCGCACGACCGACGAGGTCGTGACGCTCGAGGAGTTCAAGGAAAAGCTCAGCTCCGGTCGCAAACTTCGCATCAAGTACGGCGTCGACGTCACGGCGCCGCTCTTGCACATCGGTCACGGCGTCAACCTCTGGATGATGCGGGAGATGCAAGACGCAGGTCACACGGTGGTGTTCCTCATCGGTGACTTCACGACCCGGGTAGGAGATCCGACTGGGAAGTCTCAGACCCGCCCCGTCATCTCGCGAGACGAAATCGAGAGAAACGCCGAAGAGTTCATCACCCAGGTCTCCGTCATCTTGCGAACCGAGCCTGAGGTGTTCGAGGTCCGGCGCAACTCCGAATGGTGGGACACCATGTCGCTCGACGAGTTCATGTCGCTTCTCTCGATGGTGAACCACGGCCGGCTGATCGCGCGTGACATGTTCCAGCGCCGCATCGAAGAGGGCAGCGAGATCCACATGCACGAGTTCTTGTACCCAGTGCTGCAGGGCTACGACTCGTTCGCTTTGGAATCGGACCTCACGATCGTCGGCACGGATCAGCTTTTCAACGAGATGATGGGGCGCTTTTACCAGTCGAGGTTGGGCCAAGAGCCCCAGATAGTCATCACCACGAAGATCACGGCCGGCATCGACGGCGGCGAGAAGATGAGCAAGAGCCTCGGTAACTTCATCTCGATCGCCCACAGCCCACGAGACATGTTCGGGCGCACGATGTCGATCCCCGACGAGCTGATCGTCCCCTATCTCGAGGTGTACACGCGCGTTCCGACCGGAACGGTGGACGACATGCGCAGCGGCCTCGCCGAGAAGAGCGCACATCCGATGGACGCGAAGCGTTTTCTCGCCCAGCAGATCGTCGCCCGCTACTACGGCGACGACGCTGCCAAGGACGAGAGCGAATGGTTCACGCGCACCTTCTCTCAACGCGAGCTTCCGACCGACGTGCCGACGGTGACTGTTGCGCCCGGAACAGGGCTGTTCGACCTGCTGGAAGCTGCCCTGACCGGGACGAGCCGCAAGGAGATCCGGCGGCTGCTGGCAGCGTCAAGCGTCTCGATCGATGGGGTGAAGGAATCGGACCCGGACTTCGTGGCGCCCGAGGGTTCCCTCCTGCGGGTCGGCAAGCGCCGATTCTTCCAGGTGGCCCACGACAGCGAGCGCGCTGAGTAGAACGGGCGCGGCTCCCGCTTTGACCCCTCCCCGCCTGCTCCTCGTCCCGGACAAGTTCCGGGACTCCATCACCGCAGCGGAATTCTGCGAAGCGGCCTCGGCCGCCGCAGCTGCGAGCGGTTGGGCGGCCGACGGCGTTGAGGTGTCAGACGGCGGCGAAGGTTTTGCTCGGATCGTCGCCCCGGAAGGCGAGGTGCGCGAGGAGAAGGTCGCCGGGCCTCTCGGAGACGAGGTGCGAGCACAGTGGCGGCTGGCCGAATCCGCCGGGCGGCGGGTGGCCGTGATCGAAGCCGCCGCCGCGTGCGGGCTGCAGTTGGCGGGGGGATCCCCGGGCAACGACGCAGTCCGAGCGACGACTCGAGGCGTCGGCGAGCTGATCGCCGCTGGGCTGGCGGCAGGCGCCGATCAGATCATCGTCGGGTGCGGCGGATCTGCCTCGACCGACGGAGGAAGGGGTGCGCTAGAGGCACTCGGCGCGTTCCCACCGCCTGGGGTTGGTCCTCTCGGAGGCGCCGAGCTCGTCGTCGCGTACGACGTGGGGACTATGTTCCGCGACGCTGCGGCTCGCTTCGGCCCCCAGAAGGGCGCCTCATCAGAACAGGTGCTCGAGCTCGAGCGCCGGTTGGAGGATCTCGCGGCGCTCTATGAATCCTCCACCGGTCGTGATTCGTCTCGGGTCGCAGGCACGGGGTCGGCCGGGGGGCTCGCCGGGGGGCTCGCCTCGATTGGCGGCCGGTTGCGACCCGGCTTCGAGATCGTGGCCGAGGCCGTCGGCCTCAGTCAGCGCCTGGCGGCCTGCGACGCCGTCGTCACTGGGGAGGGGTGCCTAGACGAAGGCTCCTTCGACGGAAAGGTCGTGGGCGGCGTGATCGACGCCTGTGCGCGACCACCGAGTCGCCCCGCCGTGCTCTGTGTCGTCGGGCGCGCGACGCCCGGGGCAAAGCGAGCGGCGCGGGGCGCGGGCGCAGCAGTCGTCGTCCTGTCGGAACGCTTCGGCGAGGATTCGAGCTTCCGCCACGCGTCCGCACTCGTCCGGGACGTCGTTACGGAGTGGCTGACGTCCCTTGCGCGGTAGGGGGCGGCCTGACGCCGACCCCGAGCGACGCCAGATCGGCCCACCAACCCGGGTAGGTCTTCGCGACACAACCTGGCGACGCGATGCTCACACCGGGAACGACCGCTCCGAGCACTGAGAAAGCCATCGCCATCCGGTGGTCGTCGTAGGTCTCGACCACGCCACCATGAAGAGGTCGGCCACCTCGGATCACCATGGCCTCCGCCGAAGTCTCGACGTCGGCGCCCAGCTTGGCGAGCTCTGACGCCACTGCCTCGACGCGGTCCGTCTCGTGCCCCCTCGCAACGCTCAGACCTCTCAGGCTGGTAACACCCGACGCGAGCGCAGCGAGCACAGCGACGCTCGGAAGCTGATCGGGCGTCTTGCTCAGGTCTGCCGACACTGGGCGCAACTGACCCTGACCGGCCCGCACCGTCGTGCCCCCGCCCGGCGCCTGCGTCACCTCGGCACCCATCTGCCCGAACAGCTCGACGATCGACGCGTCCGGCTGCAGCGTCGCGGCGGCATTGCTCACTGTCACCTCTCCCCCAGTCGCGAGTGCCAGTGAGAACAGGTGTGCCGCCGCGCTGGCGTCGTACTCCACTACCTCGTCATGGGGCCGGTAATGCGCGCCGGCCGTTACGGCGAATCGATCGTCGCCCCGTCGCTCAACCGCGGCTCCGAAGCGGCTCATCGAGTCCAGCGTCATCTCGACGTACCCACCGGCGCCCAGATTCTCGACAGCGAGCTCGACGTCGTGATGGGCGTAAGGCGCGACGAGCAAGAGCGCCGTCGCGAACTGCGAGCTGGCGCGAGCATCGACGACGAGGCGGCCGCCCGCAAAGCCCGCGGCTTTGATCACCACCGGGGCGTGGCCATCGGCACTGTGCACCTCGGCACCCGCCTCGAGCAGAACATCCAGCAACGGCCCGAGTGGTCGCCGCCGGAGCGGCGCCTCGCCGTCGAGCGTCACAGGCCCGGGAGCAAGCAGGCTCAAAGCCGCCAAGAAACGCATCGTCGTCCCCGACAAACCCGCCCCCACCACTCCCGACGGCCGCTCGAGGACACCGCCGGTGCCCGCGACCGAGGCGGCCTCTGCTGACAGGTCGATCCGCACACCGAACAAGCGCAGTCCAGCTGCCATCGCGAGCGTGTCGTCGCTCAGGAGCGGCCGCCCCAGCCTGCTCGTCCCCGTCGCGAGGGCGGCGATGACGAGAAGCCGGTTCGTGACGCTCTTGCTCGCCGGAGCGACCACGGTCCCGCTCACGGGCCCGGCCGGCTCGATCGCGAGAGCGGACCCACCGGGATCGATCGGTCTGCCCGGCAACATGGCCCCGATGCTACGTGGGCGCCCGCCTCACCCTGCGGAGGAGGCCAGGTCGCCGGGCCGGGTCATTCCGAAGGGCGGAATCGGGTCTCGTCGGTGGTGCCCCCGCCCGGCGAACGGTGCGGTGGGCGGTTCGGCAACATCAGTTCCTCAGACAGGTGGCGGCGGTCTCCCGACCAGGGGGCTCGAGGGGCCACTACGCGGTCAGCAAGGCGGTACGCGAGCGACTCGTAGTTCACGCGCCAGCCCTGGAAGTGCGGCCAGGCTTCCTCGGCGGTGCGTTCGAGCGGAATGCCGGCGTTCGAGATGAGGTCGACGGCATAGGCGAACTCCTCGTAGGTGAGCTGGAGACCGGAGTCCGGGTGCGGGTCGGGGTCGAATGTCCAGCCGAGGACCTGCGCGATCCGGCGCAGGGCGGTGAAGCCCATACGGAGGCAGAACCTCGCTTCGGTTGGCGCGCTCGTCGGCATGAGCGCGAGCTGTAGTGCCGCCGCATCGAGGACTGCCAACAAAGCAAGCACGAAGGAATACCCCGGCTCTGGCGAGCGGAAGTACAACAGGATTGGGTAGCTCACATGGCTCTCCGCGAGGTCAGCGGACCACGTCTCCCAGTCGCGATAAAGGCTCGGAAGCACGTCGAGGCTCGCCACGAGCTGATGCCGGACGAGCAGCTCGGGTCCCCAGGCCGGTATTCCGGCGCGGCTCTCCATCAACGTCACGAGCGATTCGCGCCGGTTGAACGCCTGATAGATCGCGGGCAGATAGCCGATCTGGAGCGCGATCGTGACGGCTCCCGTCACCGCCGCGAGGACCTCGAGGGCCGAGTTGCCGGGCCCCCCCACATGGGCGAGCCCGGCTGTGAACAGCTGGCTGGCTGAGAGCTTGAGCGCCCCGCCAAAGGAGCTGGTGTAGCCCCAGAGCGCGATCGCGTAGCCGACGAGGAACATCCCGAGGAAGACCGCCAGCTGCCCGAGCAGCGCGACAGGCGCCATCGTCGCGAGCACAGCGTCCTTGCGCTTGTAACTCCGGATCGGTCGCGCTATCGCGACACACACCAGCCTTACCGAGCGGTTGACGAGAATCGCCACCCTCAGACCCCACGAGTTGCCGCGTGGCGTCACGAGGGTCGCCGTCACGCTGCCGGCTGTGACGAGCACTATCGCCATGCCGGCGATGACTTTCAACGCTGTCATGATCGCCTGATCTTTACAGGGCAGCGGGACTCACCGGTCTCATGGTCGGTCATCGTTCGTCTCCCCCTACGCTGCTCCGATGCCCGACCGTTCCGGCCTCACCCTCATGGCAGTGCACGCCCATCCCGACGACGAGGCCTCGTCGACAGGCGGGATCTTGTGCAAGTACTCGAGCGAAGGGGTGCGGACCGTTCTCGTCGTTTGCACGAAAGGCGAGCTGGGCGACTTGAGCGGAGGGATCAAGCCCGATGATCCCGCCCACGACGCGACGGCCGTCGTCGCCCAGCGCCAGCGCGAGCTCGAGGACAGTTGTGAGATCTTGCAGGTGAGCGACCTCGAGCTTCTCGGCTATCGCGACTCGGGGATGATGGGTTGGCCGCAGAACGATGCTCCTGACGCGTTTTGGAACACCTCGGTCGAAGTTGCCGCTGATCGGCTTGCCGAGCTCATGGAACGTTACCGGCCACAGGTCGTTGTGACCTATGACGAGAATGGTTTCTATGGGCATCCGGACCACATACAGGCGAACCGCATCACGTTGGCCGCGTTCGACAAGACCGGAATCGCGTCCAAGCTCTACTACCCGGTGATTCCGAGGTCGGAGCTGCCGCGTTTTGCCGAGGTGCTGCGGACCGCAGGCTTCGAACCGCCGCCCGAGGCTGCCGAGGCGCTCGACTTCGGGGTACCGGACGAAATGATCGCTGCCCGCATGGACTGCACCGAGTTCGCCGAGCGGAAGTTCCGGGCGCTCGAGGCTCATGGGAGCCAGGCTGACAACGCTTTCTTCTTGCGACTCGGCCTCGAGGTCTTCGCGCAAGTGTTCGGGACCGAGTCGTTCGTGCGAGCCCGCGACGTGACGGGCGCCCCTGTTCCCGAAGCGGACCTGTTCGATGGAGTGGCGATCTGATTCGGAATGAAAACCACCGTTCGGCGGTTCATATGCGCGACGCTGGGTATTGAGGTACCTGGCCAAAAGTGGCGGTCCTGAAGGAGGTAGTCATCCCGGTCATGCACGCTGTCGGCCTTGACGATCCGATCGAGCCTGGCGCAGGGGTGACCCGGTGAGTAAGGCGCGCACCGTCAGTCTGAGTAAGGGCACGGGCCGCCCGCGTCTTTCCCTCGCAACGTTGTCGCTCGTACTCTTTTTGACCTTCCTCGACAACACGATCGTGAGCGTGACGCTCTCGAACGTGCAGTCGACGCTCCATACGGGCGTGAGTGGCCTGCAATGGGTTGTGAGCGCCTACGCCCTCGTCTTCGCAAGCCTCATGCTCCCCGCGGGGACGGTGAGCGACCTTCTCGGCCGGAAGAAGGTCATGCTGGCTGGAGTCGGAGTGTTCTGCGCAGGCTCGGTGCTCGGCGCTCTCGCGCCCAACATCGACGTGCTTTGGGCCGCAAGGGCGATCATGGGCCTCGGGGCGGCGGCTTCTGAGCCGGGGACTTTGTCGATGATCCGGCATCTCTATACCGACCGGCGGGACCGGGCGCAAGCGCTCGGGGTCTGGGCGGCCGTCTCGGGTCTCGCGCTCGCGGCCGGTCCGGTCATCGGTGGTGCTCTCGTCGGCGTGTGGAACTGGCGCGCGGTCTTCTGGTTCAACCTCTTCTTCGGCATCGTCGCCTTCGTCGGTGCAGCTTTGGTGCTGCCGGAGAACTCCGACCCACAAGTCGGCAGGCACTTCGACTTCCGCGGCTTCATCCTTGGCGTCGGCGCGCTCGCGTCCGCGACGTTCGCCACCATCGCCGGCGAGACCGCCGGCTACCGCGCTTGGTGGATCGTGACGCTGTTCGCGATCGCCGGCGTGGCCATCGTGCTGTTCGTGCTAGTCGAACGGCGGGCCGAGAATCCGATACTCGACGTGGCCTACTTCCGCCGGCCGGCATTCGCCGGGTCGACGTTCGTCGCGTTTGCGACCTACTTCGGCGTGTTCTCGATCTTCTTCTTCGTAGCCCTCTACCTCGAAGTAGTCGGCGCCGAGTCGGGGTACAAGATCGCGCTCGACTTCCTCCCGATGGCTGGGTCGATGGTGATCGCAAGCGCGTTCACCGGTCGCTGGGTAGCAGAGATGGGGCCCCGGATCCCGATGACGTTCGGGTGCATCCTCGCCACTGTCGGAATCGTTCTCACGGCGGTCTACCTGACACCGCAGAGCGGTCTCAGCCTCCTCGGTTGGACGCTCCCACTGGCGGGGATCGGGTTCGGAGTGGCAGTCGTGCCCGTGACCTCGACGGCTCTCGGCGTGATCCCGCCAGAACACTCGGGCATGGCGGCCTCTGCGACGAATACGAGCCGAGAGCTAGGCGCGGTCGCAGGTGTGGCGATACTCGGGTCGGTCGTGAACGGTCAGCTGACCGTTCAGCTCGCCAAGCAGCTGACGCACCTCTGTCTCGTTAAGTCGAAGGCCATTTGCGTGCTCAAGGCGACGGCCTTCAAGGCGACCATCATCAGTGCAGTCACCACCGGGTCGATCTCTGCTCAAGCCCAGCAAGAGGAGAAAGGCAACCCCGGACTGAAGGCGATCATCAACAAGGTCACGGACGCCGCCTACGGGGCGTTCTCGCACGGGCTCGACCTCTCTCTCGCCATCGCGGCTGGATTGATGCTGCTCTCTGCCGTGATCGCGGCGACGACAATCCGCGGTCTCACCAGCCACCTGGACCAAGACGATGAGGAAGAGCCGGGCGAGGAAGCGATCGGCTCGATGGGCTGAGGACGGCCCGGGTCCTCAGGCGTGACTAAGAGGACTTCAGTCGCGCGGGATGCGAGTAGACAGTGCAGCTCGCGCCCCGCACGAAACCCAGCAGAGTCAGCCCATGCTCGTCCGCTAGGCGCGCCGCCAGGCTGCTGGCGGCCGAGACCGCTGCCACGACCGGGATCCCGACGCCGAGGGCCTTCTGGACGATCTCGAACGAGGTGCGGCCGCTAACGACCAAGCCGGTGGTGTCGAGCGGAAGAGACATCCGACCCTCGAGCGACTCGAGGACGGCCCAACCGACGACCTTGTCGACGGCGTTGTGGCGACCGATGTCCTCGCGCGCCACGAGCAACTCACCAGTGGCTGAGACGAGACCGGCGGCATGAAGTCCCCCGGTCGCAGCAAAGCCCGCCTGGCCGTGTGTCCGAAGGAGCTCGGGCCATTTGAGCACGTCTTCGAGAGCGAACTGGATCGAGCTCGAGATCCCCCGGAACCCCCGAGCCGAGAGAGCTTCAATGGAGGCGGTACCGCACACGCCGCACGAGCTCGACGTGACCGCCAGTCGGCTGGGAGACCCGCCGGCTGCGTCCAGCCGGGCCGCGGCATCCGGGGTGAGATCGACCGTGACGACGTTGAATCGCTGCTCGCCGTCGAGGCTCGGATCCGTGCAATACCGGACGGCGCCGGCGTCTTCTGGCGAGAGTATGACGCCTTCGGAGAGCAGCCACCCGAGGGCGAGCTCAAAGTCGTGTCCAGGCGTGCGCATCGTCACCGTCAGCACGTTGCGCGTCTCCGCCGCATCGCTCAGCCTGATCTCGAGCGGTTCCTCCACCGCCAGCTCATCGGGACGGCGAGCCAGGCGACCCTCCTTCGGCTCCCACACGAGGCGCGAGGCTGTCGGGACGCCGCGAGATTGCCGGTCGCTCGTCCTTGCCATTACTGCAGTTGTATCGGGACCGCTGCTCCGGTGAGGCCGTGAGCCACGAGATCGACGAGGTCAGTCACGAGCTGGGCGCGGGACTCGTCCGGTTGACGAGCCCAACGAGCGCCGGCGAGATGGACCATGCCGACCACACCGTGGGCCCACGTCGTCGCAGGGCGGCTGTCGAGGCCGAGGGAGTCGAAGGTGTCCCGCATGACCCGCGCGATCAGCCCCGCGACCCGCTCGACGACGGCAACGAGCGCCTGGCTCCCGGGCGCGGCTTGCTGGGTCAAGAAACCGTAGAGAGCAGGGTCCTCTTCGATGAAGCTGACGTAGCTCTCGATGGCCGCCCGGATGAGGGTCTCGGGGTCATCGCCCGCGGCGCTTGTGAGCGCCCCTTCGAGCCGCTCTACGAGCACCTCGGAAAAACGGTCGGCCACCGCTGCGAACAGCCCGTCCCGGTCGCCGAAGTACCGGTAGAGCACTGGCTTAGTAATCCCCGCCTCGGCCGCCATCTCGTCCATCGATGCGCCCGGTCCGACTCGGCGGATCACATCGACAGCGGCGGCAAGCAGCTCATCTCGTCTCCCCGGCGGCCGGCGGCTCGGCCGATCGATCGCGTTCGTCACTGCTCCATCCTCGCAAAATCAACGACGGTGTTGACACAAGTGTTACCTACAGTAATATTACTCTCCGTAATACTCACCTAGCAAAGAGGGCGGTGGTGGCTGTCACGACTGTCGAACAAAGGGTCGGCCGCCTCACGAACGCGGCTGCCCGCAGGGTGATCGAACCGGACGAGGAAGTGCCTGGCGAAGTCGGGACCGGTCAACTCCTCCCCGATGAGCTGCTCAGCATCGCCGGTCTCGATCTCCCTCTCTCCGACGAGGAACGGATCATCCTCTCGAGAGAGGAGATCGCGTCGATCACCCAGGCGGGGATCCGTTTCGAAGCCGTTCTCGAAGCGGGCTTCGCGATACAGCTCGCGACCGCCGAGGATCTGACCGATCCGCGCCTCACCTTCATCCTGCACGAAGTCGGCGAAGAGACGCGGCACCAACGCCTCTTTCAACGCCTCGTCAGCCAGTTGCAGCCGAAGGCTCGCTCCCCTATCCCGTTCCGCCTCCTCCGCCTCGGTTACCGGCTCGCGATCGACATCGCCTCCAGCAACCCGGCTCTGTTCTACGTATTGGTGCTGGCGGGCGAGGAGATACCGGACCTGTTCCAGAAGCTCGCCTCGGAACATCTAGAGACCGACGATTTCATCCGGTCGGTCAACAAGTACCACCGCATCGAAGAAGCCCGCCACCTCTCCTTTGCCCGCACTGTGTTCCCCGAGATCCTCGCGAAGGCCACAATTGTGGATCGGCTCCTCGTGCGTGAGCTCGCGCCGCGGATGATCTCGGGCATGTTCTCCGACCTCGTCCATCCCGGCGTTTACGCCGTGATCGGCCTCCCGGCGTTCAAGACCTGGAGGCAGGCGAACTCGACCCCCGAGCGCCGGCAGCTTCGCTACGACTCAACCCGGCCGGTGCTCGACGTGCTCGGTGACGCCGGCGCCCTTCACCGGGGCAGGATCCCGGCCGCATGGCAACGGCTCTGTGGTGTCGACCGCGAAGGCAACCGCGTCGACCGCATGCCCAAGTTTTCCTAACCCGCCGCTAGCTCAGTCGCCCTCTGCGGCTAGGTCGAGAGCGATCACCGACGGCTCAGAGCCCGCAGTCACGCGGTCAGCATGGCCTTTCGCGCCGAGCATCCCGAGCTTGCTCATGGCCACCAGCCCTAGGCCTGCAGCGACGAAGCACGACACACCGCCGACTGCCAACCCGACTCGCGCGCTCGCAACGGCGACGATCCACCCAATGAGCGGGCCTCCGACCGGCGTCGAGCCGAGGAAGGCAACGGCCCACAAGGCCATCACCCGGCCGCGCATGGACGGATCTGCCTCCAGCTGGAGCGTCGAGTTCCCGGTCGCGAGGAACGTCACGCTCCCCCATCCGACCGCCCCGAGCGCGACGAACTCGAGGGCGAGCACCGGCGCCACCGAAGCAACGAGGATCGCGATCCCGAACATCGCGCCGGCCAGCGTGAGCGTCCGCAAACCGGTGCGCCCCCGCGTGGCGGTCACGAGGCCGCCGACCACCGCGCCAATGCCCATGGAGGCCGTCAAAAAGCCGTAGGTCGCCGCCCCGCCGTGGAAGGTCTGCTTAGCGACAACGGGCAACGTGACCTGGAACTCGTAAGCGAGCGTCCCGACAATTCCCATCATGAGAAGCGGCACCCCGAGCCGGGGCGTGCGCGCGACGTAGCGCAATCCCTCGCGCAACTGGCCTTTTGCCCGCTCGGTCGGCTTGCTCGGCTTGAGCGCCGACTCGTCCATCGAGACGAGCGAATAGACGACCGCGATGAAGCTGACAGAGTTGACGAGGAAGCAGACGCCCACGCCGACGGTTGCGATCAGCAGTCCCGCGACCGCCGGGCCAACCGCGCGTGCGGCGTTCACCATCGTCGAGTTGAGGCTGACGGCGTTGCGCACCTCGTCAGGACCGACCATCTCGAGCACGAACGACTGGCGAGAGGGGTTCTCGAAAGTGTTGTTGAGCCCGAGCACAACAGCTAGGACGCACACCTCCCAGAAACGCACGACGTGCGTCACGGCCAGCACCCCGAGCACCAACGCCTGCACGCCCATGAACGACTGGAGCACGATCATCAGGTGCCGCTTGTCGACCCGGTCTGCGATCACGCCTGCATACGGACCGAGGATCAGCACGGGCAGGGTCTGAAGCGCGAGGACGCCCCCGATCGCAGTGCTCGAGTGCGTGATCGTGAAGACCAGCCACGACTGCGCGACGGACTGCATCCACGTCCCGACGAGCGAGGTGGTCTGCCCGTAGAAGTAACGCCGGAAGTTTGGGATCGACAAGGCGGAGAAGGTGCGGCGCGCTACTCCCATCACGCGGCTCATCGCTTGGCCCCGTTCGCAGGCGGGGGTGTGGGCCTTAGCAGCAGCTCCGCCAGCTCTTCGAGGACTGGCACTGCCGCCGCCAGCGCCTCCCGCTGCGTGGAGTCGAGCTCCGACAGTCGTCTTGAAAGGGAATCGTTGCGCTCCGAGCGGACCCGTTCGAGCAGCCGATGCCCCTTCCCGGTTGCCTCGACCCGGCAGACCCGGCGATCCGCGCCGGCCGCCAGACGGCGAATCAGGCCGGCCGCCTCGAGCTTTGGCACGAGGCGCGACAACATCGTCGGGTTGAGGCCAGTAAAACCCGCCAGATCGGAGAGGCGGACAGGGCCCTGCCGCTCGGCGGCCACAAGGACGTCCACCTCAGTCGCCGTAAGAGCGCCCGCGGCCGCCGTCGGCCGCAGGCGGCGCGACAGTCTTGAGACCGCGGTGCGAAGGCGTGCGGCATTCACCTCGCCTGCCTCCACCGTCGGAGTCGACTCTTCTGCGCTCATCCAGCCATCCGTCCCCATGTACTTGCTTGCCGGCAAGCATCATACCGGCACAGCGTACGAGGTACGCCGCGCGCCTTTTAAGGTTGTCGGAGTGAAAAGGTCAGAAGACAACGCACTCGAGACGACTCGCCGAGGACGGGAGGTGCTGTCAGATCCGCGACTCAGCCGGGGCACTGCGTTCACCGAGGCCGAACGGGAGGCGCTCGGCCTAATCGGCCTTTTACCGCCAGGCGTGTCCACCATCGAAGAGCAAGCACACCGGGCCTACGCGCAGTTCTCCCGCCAGGGCACCGACCTCGGTAAGAACGTCTTCCTCTCGCTCCTGTCGGACCGCAACGAGGTGCTCTTCTACCGTCTCTTGCAGGAACACCTCACCGAGATGCTGCCGATCGTCTACACCCCCACCGTCGGAGAGGCGATCGAGCATTACTCGAGCGAGTACCGGCGCCCTCGCGGCGTCTACCTCTCGGTCGACCGGCCCGAGGACATCGAGCGCTCGCTTCGCGCACCCGGACTGAGCGCGGAGGACGTCGACCTGGTCGTCGCAACCGACGGCGAGGCGATCCTTGGGATCGGCGACTGGGGCGTGGGCGGCATAGCCATCTCGTCCGGCAAGCTCGCCGTCTACACCGCCGCGGCCGGCATAGACCCCGCCCGAACCCTGCCCATCGTGCTCGACGTCGGCACGAACCGGGAGAGCCTCCTCGGGGACCCGCTCTATCTCGGGAACCGCCATCTACGTGTCGACGAGTCGACCTACGACGAGTTCGTCGACGCCTACGTGCGCACCGCCAGCAGACTGTTCCCGAATGCCTTGTTGCACTGGGAGGACCTCGGTGCCGCCAACGCCCGGCGAATCCTCGACCGGTACAAGGACCACTACTTCACCTTCAACGACGACATCCAGGGAACAGGAGCAGTGACGCTCGCCGCCTGCTTCTCAGGTCTGCGCGCGAGCGGCCGTCACCTCGCAGACCAACGCATCGTCATCCACGGCGCCGGCACCGCCGGCATCGGCATAGCCGAGCAGCTGCAGGACGCAATGGAGACTGAGGGCGTCGTCGACGCCCGGGCACGGTTCTGGGCGCTTTCGAGCCGGGGCCTCGTCGTCGCATCCGACTCGCGCCTTCGTGACTTCCAGCGCCCGTTCGCGAGGACCGACGAGGAGGCGGCCAGCTTCGCCCACGACCGAGACGGCCGCATCGGCCTCCTCGAGGTCGTGGCCCGAGTACACCCGACGATCCTCGTCGGGACCTCAGGCCAGCCAGGAGCCTTCTCCGAAGAGGTCGTCCGCGCCATGGCCGAGCACTGCGATCGTCCCTTGATCATGCCGATGTCGAACCCGACCTCGCTCTCGGAGGCCCATCCGTCGGACCTGTTGTCGTGGACCGACGGCCGCGCCCTCGTCGCGACCGGCAGCCCATTCAATCCGGTCACCCTCGGCAACAAGGTGTTCGTCATCGCCCAGGCGAACAACGCTCTCGTCTTCCCGGGCCTCGGGCTCGGCGCGATCCTCGTGCAGGCCTCTCAGATCACGGCGCGCATGATCCGGGCGGCAGCCGACGCGGTCGCTTCAGCCGTCGACTCCGACCCTCCCGGCGCCCCCCTCCTCCCCCAGGTGGAGGCGCTGCGGGAGACATCGGTCGCTGTCGCGNNGACGCCGACCTGGAAGCCGCCGTTCGGGAGGCGATGTGGGAGCCGGCCTACCGCCCGATCAAGGCGCTCTGAGTCCGTAGGCCGCCCGCGCGTACTCGCGGGCCATCCGCTCGGTCGTGAAGAACGAGCCGTTGAGGGAGATCGCGTGCCGCCGAATCTCGGTGAATCTCGCCTCGCTCGCGTAAAAGGCCGGCAGCACCGTCCTCTCGAGCGCTTCGTAGAGGTCCGCGGCGTCGTCGCCGTCCTCGAGGCCACCGATCGCCCAACCGGTGACTCCCTCGATGCACCCCTCGATCCACCAGCCGTCGAGCGTGGACAGGCTCGGTACGCCGTTCAGCGCCGCCTTCATCCCGCTCGTGCCGGAGGCTTCGTTCGGCTTGATCGGCGTGTTCAGCCAGATGTCAGTGCCCGCGACCAAAAGCGCCGCCAGCCGGAGGTCATACCCAGGGAGGAACACAACCTCGAGCGCCCCTGAGACCTGCTCGCTCACCTTCACGACTCGCTCGATCAGGGCCTTTCCGTCGATGTCGTGTGGATGCGCCTTACCGCTGAACAGCACCTGGATGGGCCCGGCGGACTCGGCGATCGACTTCAAGCGCTCGAGGTCCGAGAAAAGCAAGGTCGTCTGTTTGTACGGCGTCGCCCGGCGCGCGAGGCCGATCGTGAGGGCGCGTGGATCGAGACGGATTCCGGTCCGGTCGACCACTTGGTCGAGGAGGCGGCGTCGCTCCTCGCGATGAGCCTCGGCCAGCTCGTCGAGAGGGAGGGTGCTGGCGTACCGGACCATGGCATTGTCGCTGCGCCAGCCGGCGAAATAGCGGTCGAACAGCTCGGCGATGGACGGCCCGGCCCAGCTGGCGGCATGGATGCCGTTCGTCACCGACGAGACCGCCACTCCCGGGAACATCTCACGGGTGACCTCGGCGTGGCGGACCGACACGCCGTTCACGTAGCCCGAGCCGGCGATGCCGAGCTCGGTCATGTTGAGCTCCTTCGTCTCGAGGCAGCCGAGGCCTTCGAGCTGCGAGGTCCTGCTCGGCCCGAGAACCTGTGCGACGACCGCCCGAGAGAAACGATCATGGCCCGCCGCCACAGGCGTATGCGTCGTGAAAACGCACCTCGAACGGACCATCTCGGGCGCCTCTTCCTCGAGTAGGCGCAGGATGAGGAGGGCCGAGTGGCCCTCGTTCATATGGAAGACGCTCGGCACATGGCCAAGGCGGCGCAACATCTCGACACCGCCGAGCCCGAGAACGGCCTCTTGGCGCAGCCGGTGGGAACTGTCGCCCGAGTAGAGCTGATAGGTCAGCTCGCGCGCGGCGGCGTCGTTCGCGGGAACGTCGGTGTCGAGGAAGTAGACCGGCACGACCCCGCCCGTGACGCCGGTGAGGTTGAGCCGCCAGCCACCGACGTGAACGGTGCGGCCGTCGATATCGACCTCGACGGTTTCCTCGAGGCGGTAGAGGGCGTCCTCAGGGTCCCAATCGACCGGCTCCTCGTGCTGCGTGCCGTCCTCGCCCACGCTCTGGGAGAAATAGCCTCCGCGGTAGAGCAAGGTGACCGCCGCCACCGGCATTCCGAGGTCTGCCGCAGATCGCAGGTAGTCGCCGGCCAGCACCCCGAGGCCGCCGCTGAAAGTCGGAAGCGAGTCCTCGAGCGCCACCTCCATAGTGAAGTAGGCCACCTCGGTTGTGGCGCTCATGACGAAGGATTCACCGCGAAGCGACGCAACTCGGCAAGCGTCACCCACTCGAGCGTTGCGCGGTGAGTCGACTCGAGCACGACGGGCGGGGCCATACCGGCGTCGAGTGCCTCCTTCCAACGCGAGGCGCACAGGCACCATGACTGGCCCGGGAGGACGCCGGCAAAGCCGTATTCCGGGTGAGGCGTCGACAGATCGTTCCCGACGCGAGCGGAAAACTCGAGAAACTCAGCCGTGACCTGCACACATACCGTGTGCACTCCCGCATCCTCAGCTCCGGTATCGCAGCAGCCGTTCCGGTAGAAGCCGGTCAGAGGGTCCATGCTGCAGGGCTGAAGCTCTCCACCCAGCACGTTTGTCGCCATCTCGACAGTTCACCACGAATGTGGCAACCAGTCAGATTTGTACGTACAATCGTACAAATGGCTGTGATCTGTGAGGGGCGCCGAGGCACCTCCCGTCGATTGCTCAGACGCCTGCTGCAGGAGCCACGCAGGTCAGATACGGTGCGCGGGTACCGCCACGCCCACTGGCTGGCGGTCCTCGCCGTCTGCCTCGGCGCGTTCATGGGCCAGCTCGACGCGAGCATCGTCAACCTGGCGTACCGGCCGATCGAAGTCAGCTTTCACACCTCGCTTGCAGGCGCGACATGGGTCGGCCTCGTCTACCTGCTGGTGGTCGTCTCCCTCGTCACACCCATCGGCAAGCTGGCGGACGTCTTCGGGCGCAAGCTGATCTACCTCTACGGCTTTGGCATCTTCGTGATCGGCTCGGGCCTGTGCGGGATAGCTCCGGACTTGAAGCTGTTGATCGGCTTCAGGGTCCTGCAAGGGGCCGGCGCCGCCATGATGCAGGCAAACTCGGTGGCGATCATCGCCTTAGTCATGCCAAAAGACCAGCTCGGGCGAGGTATAGGCATCCAGGGTGCCGCCCAGGCACTCGGCCTCGGGCTCGGCCCCACGATCGGCGGCATCCTCGTCGCCACGGGTGGGTGGCACCTCGTGTTCTGGGTGAACGTTCCGGTCGGCATCGTCGGGATCGTGCTCGGTCGTCACCTCATCCCCCGCAGCCGGGATCTCGCCGCGCGGGCGCCCTTCGACTGGCCCGGCGCCGTGCTTCTCCCGCCAGCCGCTGGACTGCTACTTGCTGCGATCTCGCTCGGTGGGGGGCTCGGATGGGGATCTCCGACCGTCATCGCCATGCTCGTCGGAGCGATCGCGCTCGGTGGCGGGTTCGTCGCTCGGGAGAACCACGCTCGCTTCCCGATGTTGCACTTGAGCTTGTTCGCGAGGCGGGGTTTCTCTGCCGGGATCGCAAGCGGCCTGCTGTCCTACCTGCTGTTGTTCGGCACGCTGTTCGTCATCCCTCTTTATCTCGTCACGGGGCTGCAGATGAGCCCGATCGACGCGGGCCTCGAGCTCACGGTCATGCCCATCGTGCTCGGTCTCCTGGCGCCGGTCTCGGGCCATTTAGCGGACCGGCTCGGGCCTCGGCCGCTCACCGTCGGCGGCATGGTGCTGACCTCGTGCGCACTCGTCTTGCTCGCGTTCAGCGGGAGCGACGAAGTGCTCCGTCTCGGTGCCCTCGCCCTCGTCGGCGCAGGAATGGGTCTGTTCACGCCCGCCAACAATGCCGCCGTGATGGGCGGGGTCGCCCGGACCGAGACCGGCCTCGCGAGCGGCGTGCTCAACATGACCCGTGGGCTCGGCACTGCGCTCGGGCTTGCCGTCACCACCCTCGTATTCGAGGCGTTTTCGGGGTCAACTGTGAGTGGTCAAGGCAACGCCGCGATGGGCTTTCGGGGTGCCGTGATCGCGCTCGCGGTCGTGGCAGGGCTCGCCGCGAGCGTGGCAGCCCTACGAGGGCCGTCCCCACTTAGGCACGATCCAGAGGCCGCCGCGGCTGCGATCGCCTAGTGGCAGGCGACGGTTCAGCTTGCCGGATCGCTGCCGTTGGCCGTCGGAGCGTCGAGCTCTGCGGGCACCGTCGCGACGGCCGGCGCGGGCGCGGGCGCGCGCCCGCCCTGTTGGGCCTGGGCCGCAACCAGCCCTCTGATGCCCTGGACGATGCTGCCGACTTCCATCGGGATGACGAACTTCGTCGACGGTGACATGCCGATCTGGCGGAGCGTGTCGAGGTACTGGAGCGCGAGGGTGTTCTCGTCGAGGGTCTTTGCCACTTCGAAGATCGTCCCGAGAGCACTCGAATAACCCTGCGCCCTCAAAAGCGCGGCTTGGCGCTCTCCATCGGCAGCGAGCACGTTCGCCTGCTTTTGTCCTTCTGCGGCGAGGACGGCAGCCTGCTGTTGTCCTTCTGCCTGCAAGATCGCAGCCGACTTCGAGCCCTCCGCCTCGGTCACCTGCGCTCGGCGGGTGCGCTCGGCCGACATCTGGCGGGTCATCGCCTCCTGCACGCCGGGCGGCGGGTTGACCTCGCGGACCTCGACGTTCGTGACCTTCACGCCCCATCGCTCAGTCACTTCGTCCAAGCGGACACGAAGGGCGGCGTTGGTGGCCTCTCGTTTCGACAGGACGTCGTCGAGCGGCATGTCGCCGACGACCGAGCGGAGCGTGGTGGCGGCCACGTTGAGGGCAGCTCCGGCGAAGTTGCCGACCGCGAGCACGGACATCGAAGGGTCAACGACTTTGTAGAACACGATGAAGTCGATCGAGATCGGTGCGTTGTCCTTCGTGATCGCCGTCTGGTGCGGGACCTCGAGGTACTGCTCACGAAGGTCGACGAGCGTGGTCCGGTCCGTGGCCGGGTTGAGGAAGACGATGCCCGGTCCTCTCGTGCCGATCGCCCTGCCGAGGCGGAACAGCACCAGTCTCTGATACTCGCGGGCGATCTTGACTGACTTGGATGCCAGGAGCAGCGCCACTAGCGCTACTACGGCGATGACGATCCCGATGATCACGATGTAGCTCCCTCATCTTTGTTAATGGGCGGCATGAGCGCCGGATTGTCCTCTCCCCACACTTCGAGCCGGACACCGTTGGCGTTGATGACCTGGACCTGTCCCCCGGCACGGATCGGCCCATTCAACGAGACGGCGCTCCACTCTTCGCCCCCGACCCTGACGATGCCTTCGGGGTCGATGGCACCGATCGCGCAGCCCATGGCGCCTTCCACCGACGGCGGTGGCAGATCGTGATCGGCAACGGCGTCGGGTGTGCGCAATACCTTCACCGCCGCGAAGCCCATCACTGTGGTGATCGTCACATCCGCCCCGAGCAGCACGTAGAGCAGTGGTCTCGAATCCCCAAGAAACGCCATGGTGAGCAGCCACACCGCAGCGATCACTCCCGCAACGGTGGCAAAGACGTGGGCATGGGGACCGACGTGGAACCCAGCCAGAACGCTGAGCACGACGATGCCGAGAAGAATCCCTGCCACTATCCACATGGCGTCTCCTTTCCGCGGTGCGCTCTAACGAGATCGTAGTGCGGTTCGCCACGCTCAATGCCTCAGCGTGGCGAGCCGGAGACAACACCGGCGAGCTCCTCGAGGGACGCTATCGAATGGCCGTCGACGAACTGGTCGACGAAAGGCAGCGCGGCGGCCATGCCGCGAGCTATCGGCTCGTATCCAGGCGACGCGCGGAGCGGGTTGACCCATACGACCCTGTGGGCGACACGACCGAGACGGCGCATCTCGTCTGCGAGCTCGTCCGGATCACCCCGGTCCCACCCATCCGAGAGGATCACGATGGTGGCACCTCTGGCCATGCCTCTACTGCCCCACCGGTCGTTGAACGACCTGATTCCCGCGCCGAGGCGTGTGCCGCCGTACCAGTCGTCGACGAGTCGGCTCGCGTCAGCGAGCGCCGCGTCGGGGTCGCGGGAGGACAGAGGGCGAGTGATCCGGGTGACGCGGGTGCCGAGGACGAGGACCTCGACACCACCGGACGGGCGCGAGACGAGGCAAGCGTGGGCAAAACGCAAGAATGCCCTCGCGTACGGCTCCATCGAGCCCGAGATGTCGATGAGGAAGACGAGCCTGCGCGGGCGGGTCGAAGACGTGCGCCAAGCCCTGCGCAATGCTTCACCGTCCGAGCCGAGTGCTGCTCGGACGGTGCGGGGTAGGTCGAGCGAAGAGCCTCGCGGCGCCTCGTGGAGCCGACGAGACCGGCGGCTCTCGGGCTGGGATCGCAGCGTCGCGATCAGCCTGCGCGCTTCGGCCCACTCGTCTTCGCTATAACGGGCGAAGTCCTGCCGGCGAAGCACTTCCTGCGCGCTGTAGCGAAGCGTGATCGTCGGTTCTTCAGGTGCGCGCTCTTCGGCCTCAGCGAGGGGGCTCTCGTCGTCCTCACCTCCAGAATCGATCTCGAGTGCGACGCTAGGCGGGGCGCTCGGGAACTCTCGCTCTGCGTGCTGGTCGAAGAACTCCGCGAAGAGCCGATCGTAGATCTCGCGGTCTTCGGGCCGCCTGATCAGGGTCGACCGCCCGGCCCAGTACACCTGCTCCCGATCGTCCAGCCCGACTGCTCCGAGTGCTTGCGCGAACAGGACGACGGAGCCGGGTGGGACATCAACGCCGGCTCGGCGGAGCAAAGCTGCGAAGGCTACGACGAACCGCGCTCCGGCTTGGTCAGCCACTTCTGAGGACGGCTGCGGCCCATTGCCGTCAGCCACTTCTGAGGACGGCTGCGGCGACGATGTCGCTCAGTCCCGCCGCCCGGACACGGTGCTGATCCTCTTGGTACTTGAGCACGGCGCCGAGCGTCACGTCGACCACGTGTTCGTCGAGCTCCGCCTTGCCGAGAGCAGCTACTGCAGATGCCCAGTCGATCGTCTCGGCGACTCCCGGAGGCTTGTAGAGCCCGAGCTCCCGCAGCGCCGCCGCGGCAGCCGCAATCTGCCGGGCGAGGCGCCCGGCAGCCTGTGGGGCGCGGAGCGCCACGATCTCGATCTCTCGTTCGAACGACGGGTGCTCGACCCAGTGATACAGGCAGCGGCGCTTGAGCGCGTCGTGCACGTCTCGCGTGCGATTCGACGTGAGAACGACGATGGGGGGCTGCTCAGCCCGGACCGTGCCGAGCTCGGGCACCGTGACGGCGTATTCCGACAGGATCTCGAGCAAGAAGGCCTCGAATTCGTCGTCTGCACGGTCGATCTCGTCGACGAGCAGGACCGGCACCGGACCGAGAGTCGGCTCGAGGGCACGGAGCAGGGGGCGGCGGACGAGGAAGCGCTCGTCGTAGATCTCGTCCTCGGCCTGGCGCGCCGACTCGCCAGTCGCCTCAACGGCGCGCAGGTGCAAGAGCTGCCGGGCGTAGTCCCACTCGTAAGCCGCCTGGGCCAGGTTGATCCCCTCGTAGCACTGCAGCCGGAGCAACTCGCCTCCGGTCCAAGAGGAGAGAACCTTCGCGACCTCGGTCTTGCCTACGCCGGCGTCGCCCTCGAGGAACAGCGGCCGCTTCAGGGCGAGCGCGAGGAATATCGCCGTCGCGAGGCCTTCGTCCGCCAGGTAGCCATGAGACGCGAGCGCCTGTGCGACGTCGTCGACCGAGGTTGGGGTGGTTGGCGCGGTTGCGGTCGGCGCTGTGGTTGCGGTCGCAGCCACAGCCGTCTCCGTCGTCGCATTGGTCGCCGTGTCGATCTCGCTCACCCGCTCAGGTTAGGGCGCTTCAGGCACGCTGTCGCTGCCGGGCGCAGGCGCCGCTCGCACTCCCGCTCACGCCTTTTTCTGCGCGGCCTCCTCGAGAGCCCGTCCGACGAGCACCGTCGCGAGATGACGGCGATACTCCGGTGAGGCGTTCAAGTCGGCCGGCGGGTCGAGCCCGTCCGATGCGTGCTGAGCAGCTTCTGTGACCGAGGCGCCTTGACCGAGCGCCTGCTCGACGCCGATCGCGCGGACCGGCGTCGGCCCCATGTTGACGAGTCCGATGCGCGTCGACCCGTTGCTGACAGCCGCGACACCCACGATCGCCCAGTCCTGCGCCCGGCGGTTGAACTTCTGGAACGACCACCCGGCTCCCGCAGCTGTGGGCACGATGATCTCGACGAGCACCTCGTCTGACGCGAGCTCGGTCTCGAGGAAGCCCCGGAAGAAGTCAGCTGCCGCGATGTTCCGCTCACCCCGCGGCGAGGCGACGACGAAGGACGCGTTGAGCGCCAGGCAGGCGGCTGGTAGGTCCGAGGCCGGGTCGCCATGGGCAATCGATCCGCCAATCGTCCCCCGGTGACGCACCTGTGGGTCGCCGATCTGGCCGGCAACGTGTGCCAGCAATGGCGCCTCGTGCAACGCTGCCTCGCTGCGGCTCAGGTCCGCGTGGCGGGTCAGGGAGCCGATGGCGAGATGGTCGCCCGACTGGCGCACATAGGACAGTTCTTGGATGCCGGCGATGTCAACAAGGAGCGACGGGCTCGCCAACCGAAGCTTCATGAGCGGAAGCAACGAGTGTCCTCCCGCAAGCAGCTTGGCGTCTTCGCCCGCACCCGAAAGGAGCCCGATCGCCTCGTCCACCGAGGACGCCCGCTGGTAGTCGAACGATGCCGGGATCATGACTCGGCCGCCGCGAGGACAGCCTTCACGATGTTGTGGTAGCCGGTGCAACGGCAGAGATTGCCTTCGAGTCCCTCGCGTACCTCTGCCTCGGTCGGGCTCGCGTTCTCGGCGAGGAGAGAGGTGGCCGCCATGACCATCCCGGGCGTGCAGTAGCCGCATTGCAGCCCGTGGTGGGTCCGGAAGGCCTCTTGCATCGGGTGCATGTCGCCGTTCGACGCGAGGCCTTCGATCGTCGTGATCGAAGCCCCCTCGGCTTGCACTGCGAGCATCGTGCAGGACTTCACCGATTCGCCGTCTACGTGAATCGTGCAGGCACCGCACGAGCTCGTGTCGCAACCGATGTTGGTCCCAGTAAGGCCGACGACTTCTCTCAGGTATTGGACGAGGAGGAGCCTCGGTTCGACGTCGTCTGAGCGCGCCGTGCCGTTTACCGTTAGCGACACCTTCATGAATCCCTCCGTTGGGTGGGGGTCTGCGCTCGCAGGGTATACCACCTGAGCGGCCCGACTCATGGGGCGACTTGCCGGAGGTCGCGCGGCAATGCCTGCCGGTCGTTCCGGCACCTCTCGTAGAGTCGCTACGTGGCCGACGCGACCGAGACCGCCATTACAGCAGCAGAGCGAGCCGGGGTCAGCGTGCTCGAAATCACCGAGCTCGAGCAGTTACAAGCGGCTTGCACGCTTTTCGGAGACTTGTGGCGAGAGCCAAGTGGCGCCCTACCGATCTCGGATCACGTACTGAGGGCACTTCAGCTATCGGGCAACTATGTCTTCGGTGCGTTCGACGCCGACGGCGAGCTGGCTGGCGCTTCCGTCGCCTGGGCGACGCCTCCGCCCGAGATAGATCTCCACTCGCACATAACCGGCGTCGACGCACGACGTCACCGGAGCGGGACCGGCCTCGCCCTCAAGCTCCACCAACGAGCCTGGGCGCTCGAACGCGGCATAACCGGCATTACCTGGACCTTCGATCCTCTGGTGCGCCGCAACGCGGTGTTCAACCTGAGCAGGCTCGGGGCTGAGGTCGTCTCTTATGTCGAGAACGTGTATGGACAGATGGACGATGCCCTGAACGCCGGCGACGAGAGCGACCGGCTACTCCTGCGCTGGAACCTCGAAAGCGAGCGCGTCGTAGCGGCGGCTGACGGCACGGCCTTCGAGCTCGGCGGCGATCGCCCACTTGCTCTCGTTGCGGCGCCGGACGGCACGCCACTGGTCGAGCTCCACCCGGCTGACCTCTCCGAGTTCGCGGTCCAGGTGCCTGCAGACATAGAGAGCCTCCGGCGCGGCGACCCAGCTGCGGCGCGGCGCTGGAGAGCCGCCACTCGTGAGGTGCTCGGTGGCGCCCTCCATGCCGGCGGACGGGTACTCGGGCTCGACTGGGCAGGCGCCTTCGTCGTCGCGACAGGCCTGCGTATACCGACTACGGATGGAGGACGATGAGGATCGACTCAGTCGAGCTACGGATGGTCGAGCTGCCGCTCGTGCGGCCGTTCCGCACTTCCTTCGGGACCGAGCACACGCGCCAGGCATTACTCGTGCACGTGGAGAGCCCCGACTCGGAGGGCTGGGGGGAGTGCGTCGCCGGTGCTGAGCCGCTCTACTCCTCGGAGTTCAACGCGGCATCGTGGATCGCCATCGAGCAATTCTTCGCCCCCAGGCTGCTGGCCGCAGCCGAAGTCGCGGCGATAGGCGTCGCCGGCCTGCTCGGCGAGTTCAAGGGCCACCGGATGGCGAAAGCGGCCGTCGAGATGGCCGTCCTCGATGCCGAGCTACGGGCGAGCGGTCAATCGCTGCAGGCCTACCTCGGTGGGGGCGGCACAAGAGTCGCGCCCGGCGTCTCGGTCGGCATCACGGGCACGGTCGCCGAGCTCCTCGACGTCGTCGCCGGGTACCGCTCCGATGGCTATTGCAGGGTCAAGCTGAAGATCGAGCCAGGCTTCGACCTCGATCCGGTGGCTGCGGTCCGGGCGCTCCTCGGTGAGGGCTTCCCTCTGCAGGTGGACGCCAACACGGCCTATTCGCGGGACGACGGAGCGCACCTCGCCAAGCTCGACGACTTCGACTTGCTCTTGATCGAGCAGCCTCTCGACGAGGAGGACATAGTCGGCCACGCCGAGCTTGCCCGTCAGATGTCGACTCGCATCTGCCTCGACGAGTCGATCCTCTCGGCTCAAACGGCGGCCGACGCGATCGCGCTCGGCGCGTGTCGAGTGGTCAACATCAAGGCCGGGCGGGTCGGGGGTTACCTCGAGGCGAAGCGGGTCCACGACGTGTGCCTCGCGGCCGGTGTACCCGTGTGGTGTGGAGGCATGCTCGAAACGGGAATCGGCCGCGCAGCCAACCTCGCGCTCGCGACGCTGCCGGGTTTCTCGTTGCCTGGCGACATATCAGCCACCAACCGGTACTTCCACGAGGACATCACGGCGCCCTTCGTCCTCGAGGACGGGACGATCGCAGTCCCGTCGGCTCCGGGTCTCGGAGTAGACGTCGACCGCACCTCGCTCGACCGGCTCACGGTTCGCACTTTCAGGCAAGCACGCTCGCGACCGTAGCGGTGAAATTACACAAGCTGACTCCTGAGCACGGCCTCAGGCCGGGTAACCTTGATGGCCATGACCAGCACACTTCCTCACTCAACGACGAGCGAGGCCCCTCCAGAGCGCGCGGCGGCGATCCGGCGACGTCTCGAATCGCTCGAGTTGCCTGATCGTCGGCTCTCGGCGGATGAGGCCGAGACCGCGGCCCTTGCGGTTGCCGAGCACCGGGAGCTCTGGTCTGACCTCGTGGTCGACAGCCCGGACACGCGGTGGTGGATCGTGCTCTACCGGACGGCGAGCTACGAGGTCAGGTTGCTGTCATGGGAGTTCGACCAGTCATCTGGCTGGCACGACCACGGCGGGTCGTGCGGCGGATTCGTCATCACCGAGGGAGTCCTCTGCGAGCACTACAGGGGCGAGGATGCCGTCTCGAGCCTCGAGCGCCGGTTCCACCCTGGCGAGCACGGCAACTTCGGACCATCGCACGTGCACGACGTCGGTCACGGCGAAGGCCGCCCAGCTGTCAGCATCCACGCCTACTCGCCACCTTTGACGTCGCTCTCGATGTACGACGTCACGCCTTACGGCTTCGTCGTCCGCGAGGTCGTTCCCGACGACCGAAGAGGCCTCTGAGGTTCTTCGCGAACAAGCTTGCCTGAGAGCTCCTCGCTATCGTCGGTCCGATGGAAGAGCTGATGTGGCTCGACGCGACCGCTCAAGCCGAGCTGGTCCGATCGAAGGAAGTAAGCGCCCGTGAACTGGCCGAGGCGGCGATAGCGCGGATCGAAGCTGTGGACGGTGAGATCAATGCTGTGATTCACAGGCGATTCGACGAAGCGCTGGCGGAGGCCGGGAGTGGGAAGGGGGACGGGGTGTTCGCTGGGGTCCCGTTTCTCGTGAAAGACCTCTTCGCGGATACCGAGGGCGACCCCTCGCACTACGGGAACCAGGCAATGCGGGACGCCGGCCATCGGGCCACGAGTGACTCCTGGCTCTGTGCCCGCTACCGGAGCGCCGGCTTCACGTTCCTCGGCCGAACCAATACGCCCGAGCTCGGTCTCGTTCCCGTAACCGAGCCTCACGCCTACGGCCCGTCGCGCAATCCATGGGACAAGAGCCGCTCTCCTGGCGGCTCGAGCGGCGGGAGCGCGGCGGCTGTCGCTGCGGGGATGGTTGCCGCCGCTCATGGGAGTGACGGTGGTGGTTCGATACGGATTCCAGCCAGCATGTGCGGCCTCGTCGGGCTGAAGCCGTCCCGCGGACGGATCACCGCTGGACCTGACCGCGACGAGAGCGGGCTCTCGGTCCAGCACGTGCTCACCCGCTCGGTCCGCGACTGTGCCGCCATCCTCGACGTGACAGCCGGGCCGGGGTATGGCGACATGATCATCGCTCCGGCCCCCGAGCGGCCCTATTTAGAAGAGCTCTCGGAACGCCCGAGACCGTTGCGCATCGGGCTGCTCGCCCACACCCCGAACGGGACGCTTCACCCCCACTGTGAACAGGCAGTGCGTTCGGCTGCCGTGCTGTTGGAAGGGCTCGGTCACTTCGTCGTCGAGGAACACCCCGACGTGCTCGACGACCCGGACAACGGACGACGGTTCATCGCGAGATGGGCGGTCAATACCCGCCTGAGCGTGCTCGGACTCGGTGCCATGCTCGGTCGCGAGCTCGGGCCATCCGATGTCGAGCCGCTCACTTGGGCGATGGCGACGGCGGCGACGAAGATCGGGGCAGTCGACTACGCGCAGGCGGTGGCGGCAAGCGCACGTTTCACGCGGAGGCTCGCTTCTTTCTGGGAAGACCACGATCTCCTAATCACCCCGACGCTCGGCGAACCGCCGCCGCTCGTGGGAGAGCTCGAACCTCCCGAAGGCGACCCGTTCGCCACACAGGCCCACACTGGCGCGCTCGTCCCGTTCACGACACACTTCAACGTGAGCGGGCAGCCGGCCATCTCGCTGCCGCTTCAAGTCAGCCCCGACGGGTTGCCGATCGGCGTCCAGCTCGTTGCGGCCTACGGGCGAGAAGATCTGCTCATCCGGATCGCCGCCCAGCTGGAAGAAGCGGCTCCTTGGCTGGACCGTCGCCCTTCGATCTGAGCTCAGTCGCCCGAGCTGTCCTCCCGGCCTTGGTCTGGCGCAAACCGATTCAGAGAGTCGGATGGGATTCCAAGGTCGTCCACCAGCTCGTCACAGTGCCTCCCGTCAGAGTTCTTCTCGGGCGGTCGCCTCCCTGGCTCCGCCGAGAAAGGAAGGCCGACAGCTCCTCGACGCCGACGAGCTCCAACTCGGCCAAGAGCTCGGCCAAGAGCTCGGGGTCGAAGTCGTCGAGCACGGGCCACAAGTGCACGAACATGGGCTCGGGTTCGGCACCCGCAACTCACACGGGCAGCACTGTGACGGGATCCGCCTTTGTGAGTTGAATCCCAGGCCAGGCCAGGCCAGGCCGACGAGAGCCGCGTCCGATCTCGGACCCCGGTCTCGATGCGGCATTGTCCCGCGACCATACAGATGCCAGACAAATAAAAGAGTGGCATCGCAAGCCGGTCACGCGTAGCCTCACCGGTGGTACTCGCCACTGAAAGGACGACGCCATGACCCGCCCTTTGCGAGCTCATCTGACATCTCGTGATTGCCGGAGCAGGACAAGCCTCAGGCGCGCTGGGATCAGCGTGCTCGCGGTCGTGCCCCTCGTGCTCGCCTCTGGCGTTCTCGGTCAGGCAACAGCTGCCACCGCAAGCACCAACGCCAACCACGCCTCCGTGCGGCCGAGCGTCGCAGCGGCACCTTCGAATCGCGCCCCGCTGACGCCTGCGCTGCCTCCGGGCATGCGCTACGCCCCGCCGGGATCGCGCTCCGCCGGTCGTGGAGCCTTCTCTCTAACTGCTAACGAGGCACCGGGGGCGGGCCGCAACTCGGTTCCGGCACCAGATCGGCCGTCGGCGCCAAGACCGAGCGCAGCAGCGCTGAAGAGACTCTCGTCGACGTCAAAGTCGCTGAAGAGCGCCAAAGTCCCGTATTCCGATACGACTATCACGTCGGTGAGCTGTCACTCCTCCACCTTCTGTATGGCCGTCGGATGGACCTACGACTACGGCATCGACACCGCCTATGCGGCAAAGTGGAACGGCCACTCGTGGTCGAGCACCTCTGCCGCCCAATACACCGAGGACGGCTATACCGACGACCAGGATCTCTACGGGGTCTCTTGCGCGTCGGCTACGAGCTGTGTCGCGGTCGGGTACGCCTACGAGGTCGCCTACGACGGCGAGGCGCTGGCAGAGACCTGGAACGGCAGCAAGTGGACGGTTCACATCGCCGACGTCGGGCTCTACTACCCGACCCTCGATAGCGTCTCGTGCTTCTCGCCCACCGACTGCGAGGCCGTCGGCTACGCCGACAGCGATGGGACTGCGGCCCTGACCTGGGACGGTGCTACCTGGTCGATCGACACGGCGCCGACGTTCTCAAGCAGCGATCACTACCTCTACGGGGTCTCTTGTGCCTCGAGCACCGACTGCATCGCGGTGGGCGCCGTCGAGAACGAGGCCCTCATCCTCTCGTACAACGGCGGAGCATGGACGCAGGTGGATGCGGACGATCCCGGCAGCGGCAACTACTTGTACGGCGTCTCTTGTCCCACAACGTCCACCTGCATCGCCGTCGGTTACCAGGAGACCTTCGCTCAGGAGATCGGTCTGATCGAGAAGATCAGCGTGTCGGGAGGCGTCGCAGAGGTCGCGTCGACGACGAGCGGGCGTAACCCGTATATCTCGTACACGTATCTGAAGGCGGTCTCGTGCACGTCGAACACTTTCTGCGTAGCCGTGGGATACGGATCGAGCACCGGCGACGACGCCTACGACACCTTTGCAGAGTCGTACAACGGGTCCTCTTGGAAGCAGATCAAGAGCGCCACAGTCGGCCGCGATGACTTCGACGAGCTGCTGGGCATCTCGTGCACCTCGTCGACGAGTTGCGTCAGCGGCGGCTACGAGTACGGCCCTAGTACCGCTTTCGTCTACTTCCCGCTTGTAGAGGCCATGTCCAAGGGAGCGCTCTCAGCCACCTCGATATCGGACGCCAGGAGACCCGGTGGCTATATATCAGGCATCTCGTGCCCATCGTCGAAGATGTGCATTGCAGTCGGCTCCTTCTACACCGACGAGACCGAGACGCCGCTCGTCGAGATGTGGAACGGCAAGAGCTGGACTCTCGTCGTAGCACCCAGTACCGGCGCGATGTACGACGAGCTGGAAGCCGTGACGTGCACGTCTACGAGCTTCTGCATGATCGTCGGAGGCTACGGAGGAGACGACGCAGGCGGAGGACCGCTGGTCATGACGTTCAACGGCTCGTCATTCAGCAGCCACAACGTCCCGGTGACCGAGGCCGATTCGGAGGACGCCTATCTTTACGCCGTCTCCTGCGCGAGCCCGACCGCGTGCCTGGCGGCCGGACAAGAGGACGACCCACCCTTCTCGGTCTGGTGGAACGGCAGGAGCGTCTCGGTCTCCACGATGCCGCAGCCACAGGACGAGTGGGCCGAGCCTTACGGAGTCGCGTGCGTCTCCAAGTCGAAGTGCTTCGCCACCGCCGAATACGAGACCGCTACCCCAACCGAGGAGTACGACTACCAGAGCTACATCGCGGTTTGGAACGGTCACAGCTGGTCGTTCGTCACTCAGAAGGTCAGGGTCGCTGGCGCCTCGGAGGTGGAGCTCGGGACGATCACGTGCCCCTCCTCGAAGCGGTGCGTGTCGGTAGGGTGGGGCTACAACAGCTCGACCGGCTGGGAAGCGATCTCCGACATCTACAACGGCTCGAAGTGGACTGGCGAGCTGGTGGGCGAGCCGTCGCATTCGGACTACTCCGGGTTGAGCGGGGTCGCGTGCACGTCCTCCAAGGCGTGCATTGCCGTAGGAGTATCTTATAGCGAGTCCAACGGGCGCTACTACCCATCGATGGCCAAGGTATCCGGCACGACCTGGTCCGACAAGAGCTTCCTCAGTGACAAGGTGAGCGGCGATCTCTACGCCGTGGCGTGCGCGACGTCGTCGCTGTGTTTCGCCGCCGGGGAGAGCTATCCGAACCTCTACAACGACGAGGCATGGATCATGCAAGACAAGAGCGGCAAGTGGTCGACCGCGAGCCACGGTTGACACGGAGCGCGAGATGATGAATTCCCTTCGAAAGGACGGCACGGTGTCCCGATCACGTCAGGTTCGCGCCTCGCGCGCCACAAGAAGACTGCGGCGCAGCGCGCTCGTGACGGTGGCGGCCGTGCCATTGGCGCTCGGGACCGCGCTCGTCGGCTCGATCAGCCCAGCGGCCGCCAGCGCTGCCGCACGCCCGGCTACGCACCAAGCAGCTGCGCGCACGGGCGCGACTCCGAGCAAGGCCGCATTCACGCCTCCACTCCCACGTGGCACGGTCTACGCGCCAAAAGGCTCGCACCAGCCGGCAAAGCCGAGCCCTACGAGCAGGCCCGGTATCGGTGGCCGCCTCGGGGGCACCCCACGGGTCACCGCGACGGAACAGCGCCGCCTGGCAACTACGTCGCGTTCGCTCCAGAAGGCCTCGGTCCCAGCCACCGAGACCGAGATCACGTCCGTGAGCTGCTGGTCCTCCAAGGGTTGCATGGCTGTCGGCTACACGTACGACTACGGGACCTGGAATTCCTACGCGGCTGAGTGGAACGGGAAGAGCTGGTCGACCAGCAAGGTCCCGCAGTACGTCAATGGCGGCTACACCGACTACCAGGAGCTCTATGGCGTGTCCTGTTGGACTGCCACCAGATGCATGGCGGTCGGCTACTCCGACGTCCTCGGAGAAGACTTCGACGATGCTTACGTCGAGTTCTGGACAGGCGGTAAGTGGTCAGTCGACCCGGTGTCAACCTCCGTCTCCGAGCCCGATCTCGAGGGCGTCTCCTGCCGGCAGAGCGGCGGTACCGACCTGTGTGCGGCAGTCGGCAACTCTGACGGGGGCCAGGAGCCGTTCGCAATGACGTGGGACGGCGTGACCTTCACCGAGGACTCGACTCCCAGCTTCTCGGGTTACGACAACGAGCTCTTCGGGGTGTCATGTCCGTCGATCACCTCCTGCGTTGCCGCCGGCGACCTCGGCGGCGACGAGGCACTCCTTCTCTCCTGGGCAGGCTCGAGTTGGACCCAGTTCAGCGCGGACAACCCCGGCTCGTATGACTCCTTGACAGCGATCTCGTGCGGGAGCACCACGTCGTGCACCGCAGTCGGGTGGCAGCACTACTACGACCAGGAGCTTGGCCTCATCGAGCAAATCGGGATCTCAGGAGGCATCGCGAGCGTCAGCTCTGAGACGAGCGGTAAGAACCCTGACATCTCGTTCACCGAGCTCACCGGGATCTCATGCACGTCGGCGATCTTCTGCATGGCCGTCGGCTACGGATCTAGCACCGGATTCAACACCGCCGACGCCTATGCGGAGTCGTTCAATGCAGGCACGTGGAGTGCCGTGAAGACCTCGTCGCCAGGGTCCACGCCCTATGACAACTTGTACGCGGTGGCGTGTACCGCGGCGACCAGCTGTACCGCCGGCGGCTTCGAGTGGTCCGCGAGCACTCACTTCGCGGATCAGCCCCTGGCCGAGAGCCTCTCGAAGGGGACGTTCGGGACCTCGTCTGTGCCGAACCTGTACACGCCGGAGGGACACGTCTACTCGGTCTCCTGCCCGACGTCGAAGTTCTGTGTTGCGGACGGCTACTTCGACACCGGAGACACAGACGTCGCCCTCATGTACCTCTGGAACGGGAAGAGCTGGACGCTCGAAGCCACACCGAACCCCTCCGGATATGCGAGCTGGCTCGACGGCGTCACATGTACCTCAGCCTCGTTCTGCGCTCTCGTCGGGACATCGGCGACCTTTGACTACGACAACGTGATGCCTCTATTCATCACGTTCAACGGGTCGTCCTTCAGCGCACAGAAAGTGTCGCAGTCGACGCTCGAGCTGTACGAGCCCGACCTCTATTCCGTGTCTTGCGTGAGCACGAAGGCGTGCGTCGCTGTGGGACAGAGTGACGAAGCACCGTTTTCGGTCTCATGGAACGGCAAGAGCCTGTCGTTCTCGACCATGCCGCAGCCCGGCGACGACTACGCCTATCCGGAGTCCGTCAGCTGCGTCTCGACTTCCAAGTGCTACACGGTCGTCCAATACGAGTACGGAGACGCAACGGAGACCTACCTGGCGTCCTGGAATGGTTCCAGGTGGTCCTTCATCACCCAGCTGGTGTTCGTGAACGACGCAGAGGATGTCGAGCTGAGTGGGATCGCCTGCACGTCGTCGTCGAGGTGCGTCGCCGTGGGCGAGTACTACCTCTCAGGCTCGTGGGACGCCGCATCGGACATCCTCGGCAAGTCCGGTTGGGCGATACATGCCGTCCCGAGCCCGTCGGGCACGGAGTACGCGGACCTGAACGCCGTCGTATGTACGTCGTCGACGTCGTGCATGGCGGCCGGCGTCTCCTATAGCTCATCGGTCGACCGCAACGTGCCGATGACCGCCAAGCTCTCCGGCACGACCTGGTCGAAGACCTCCCCAGCAGGATCCGCGGCAGGCGAGTTCTACGGCGTGGCTTGTCCGACGTCCTCGCTTTGCATTGCGGCCGGTGCCAGCTTCCCCAACCTCGACAATGACAAGGCGCTGCTCGAGCAAGGAAAGAGCGGTAAGTGGTCGGTCGTCTCGTGACGGCTTTGCCACGCGCAAGCCGTTAGGTGCCTCCGCAGGGCATCTCAAGGTAACCTGAATTAGAATTTCAGGCTTACCTGATATTCCCTGATCGGCGAGACGCCAGAGGTGAGATGAGGAACGTCAAGACTGGGTGGCGGCGCGGTTGTCTCCTGCTCGGCACGGGCGTGTTGTTGGCTGTCGGGATAACTGCCTGCGGTTCGAGCGGGGGATCCAACACGCTCGTGCTCTACAACGGCCAGCACACCGAGACGACCGACGCGCTGGTCTCGGCCTTCGAGCACAAGACCGGGATCGAGGTCAGCGTGCGCACGAACGACGAGGACGTGCTCGCGGATCAGATAGTGCAGGAGGGCGCGAACTCGCCCGCCGACCTCATCTTCACCGAGAACTCCCCCGCCCTCGAGTACCTGCAGGGCAAGAACCTGCTCGCCCCCGTCGACGCGTCCACGTTGTCGATGGTCAGCTCGAAGGACAACTCGCCCGACGGCGACTGGGTCGGCGTCTCGGCCCGGGTGAGCGTGCTCGTCTACAACACAACGATGTTGAGGCCGAGCCAGCTGCCGACATCGGTGCTCGCTCTGGCACAGCCGCAGTGGAAGGGCGAGCTCGCGATCGCCCCGTCCGAGACGGACTTCCAGCCGATCGTGTCAGCGGTCGCGAAGGCCTACGGGGAGCAGGCGGCGCTCAAGTGGCTGGAAGGGATCAAAACGAACGGCCTCTCACACGAGTACGCCGACAACGAGACGATCACGTCCTCGGTCAACTCCGGCCAGGCTGAGATCGGCATCATCAACCAGTACTACTGGTACCGCCTGAGAGCGGAAAGCGGCTCCGCCGCCATGCACTCGGCCATCGCCTTCTTCACTCCACGCGACCCCGGCTACGTGGAGGACATCTCCGGTGCGGCCATCTTGAAGTCGACGCACCACCTGAGACAAGCACAGGAGTTCCTCGCCTTCATCGTCTCCAAGCAGGGCCAAGAGATCATCGCGCAGGCCGACAGCTTCGAGTACCCGCTGTTCCCGGGAGTCGCGGCCGCAGACGGCCAACCACCCCTGGCCAGCCTTCAGCCCTACCCGATAACTGTCGCCGAGCTCGGCGATGGCTCGTTCCCCGTCTCGCTCATGACGAAGGTCGGGCTGGTCACGTGACCGCGGCGGCACTGGGCACGGCGCCTGTCGCTGTCGCCGAGCGCTCCCGCCACCGATTCCCGTGGGCGCTGTCGACGACGACGGTCCTCGTCGTCGGTGGGCTCCTCGTGCCTCTGTCGTTCCTCGTGTTCGAGGCGACGCAAGTCGGCTGGCGGCAGATCTGGTCGATACTCGATCAAGCGACGGTCGCCTCGCTGCTCTGGAACACGATCCGCCTCGCGGTCGCCGTCACGATCTTGTGCGCGGTCATCGGCACGGGGGCGGCGTGGTTGACCGAACGCACCGCGCTCCCGGGCCGGCGCGCCTGGGCCGTCCTGCTGGTGCTGCCGCTCGTGATCCCCGACTTCGTCGTCGCGTGGTCCTGGTCGTCGATCTTTCCTTCGGTCCATGGCTACTTCGGCGCCGTGCTCGTGATGACGCTCGGCTTGTACCCCCTCGTCTACCTTCCGATGGCGGCTGCCTTTCGCAGCGCGGATCCCGGCCAAGAGGAGGCTGCGCGGGGCCTCGGGCTCTCGCGCATCGCCGTCTGGCTCCGGATAAGCGTCCGGCAAGCCCGCTCGACGCTGCTCGGAAGCTCCCTCCTCGTCTGCCTCGCGCTTCTCGCCGAGTACGGCGCGTTCGAGAACCTGCGCTACCAGACCTTCACCACGGCCATCTTCACCGAGCTCGAGATCGGGTTCGCGACCGCTGCGGCGTGCGCCCTGTCGCTCGTGCTCGTCGGGCTGTCGATCCTCGCGCTCCTCGGCGAAGCGGTGTTCCGGGAGCACGGACGCCTCCAGAGATCCGGCCCGCAGGTCGCTCGCGGCGCACGGCGCCATCGCCTCGGGAGGGCGACACCCCTCGCGCTTCTCGCCGCAGCCCTTCTCGCGGGACTAGGTCTCGGCTTCCCGGTGGCCATAGTCGCCTACTGGATGGTCCAGGGTGGCGCCTCGACGCTGCCGGCAACCGTCTCGGTCGCCGGCGCGGCCGGTTACAGCGCGCTCTACAGCGGTGTCGGAGCACTGATCGCGACCGTGCTGGCCCTTCCCGTCACGCTGCTCGCCGCGCGCCGACCCGCGCGCTGGACCGCAGCCCTCGAGCGCAGCACGTTCGTCGTGCAGGCGCTCCCGGGTCTCGTGATCGCGCTGGCGCTCGTCTATTTCGTCGAGCGGTACATGACATTCGTCTACCAGAGCCCCGAGCTGCTCGTCGTGGCGTACTCGATGATGTTCTTCCCGCTCGCGATCGTCGCCGTACGGTCCTCGGTCGCCCGCGCGCCCGAGGCGCTCGAGGAGATCGGGCGCTCTCTCGGCGCAGGGCCCATGATGGTACGCCTGCGCGTGACCCTCCCCCTCGTCGCTCCGGGTCTAGCGGCAGCGTTCTGCTTGGTCTTCCTCTCGGGCGTGACCGAGCTCACCGCGACTCTGCTGCTCGTGCCGAACAACGTCCAGACCCTGGCCACGCAGTTCTGGAGCTTCACCGAGAACGTCTCGTATGGCGCGGCAGCGCCCTACGCGGCCACGATGATCGCCATGTCGATCGTGCCGGGCTACCTCCTCAGCCGCTGGTTCGACCGGCGCACGATCCATGCGGCGCCCGTCGGGACGGCCGTCGGGGGCCCGTCATGAGCAACGCTTCATGAGCAAGATCGTGCTGGCAGGAGTCTCGAAGTCCTTCGGTCCGACGCGCGTCCTCGACGAGCTCGACATCGATGTGCCCGACGGCTCCGTAGTTGCTGTGCTCGGCGAGTCCGGGAGTGGGAAGACGACTTTGTTGAGGTTGGTGGCGGGTTTCGAGCGGCCCGACGGCGGCACGATCGTGATCGGCGACGACGTCGTCGACACCCAGCGCCTCTTCGTACCGCCCGAACGCCGAGGGATCGGCTACGTCGCGCAGGAAGGCGCACTCTTCCCCCACCTGAGCGTCGCGAAGAACATCGCCTTCGGTCTTGCACGTCCCGAGCGGAAGTCGCCGCGCGTCGACGAGCTTCTCGAGCTCGTCGGGATGAGCGGGCTCGGCCCTCGCTACCCTCATGAGCTCTCGGGCGGCCAGCAACAGCGTGTTGCGCTCGCGCGGGCGCTCGCGCCTCGTCCTCGGGTCGTACTGCTCGACGAGCCCTTCTCGTCGCTCGACGCCGGGCTGCGCGCATCTCTTCGCGCCGACGTCATCCAGATCCTGCGCTCGACCGGCATCACAGCAGTCCTGGTGACACATGACCAGGAAGAGGCGCTCTCGATCGCGGACTTGGTCGGCGTGATGGCGGGCGGGCGGATCCGCCAGCTCGCGACTCCGGGTGCCCTCTACGCGAGCCCGGCAGACGCAGAACTGGCCGGGTTCCTCGGGGAGGCGAACCTCGTCGCGGGGTTGGCGGCGAACGGCCGCGCCAAGACGCACTTCGGGGAGATGGAGCTCGGCCATGGCGCAGCGGGCCTCGAAGGCACAGTGGTTGTGCTCATCCGGCCCGAACAGCTCGCATTGCGTGGCGTAGCTGCGCACGGGGAGGGCGCTCCCGACGAAGTCGAGGGCCGCGTGATCCATCGCGAGTACTACGGCCACGACAGTGTCCTTCTCGTCGAGGTCGGAAGCGATCATGCCCCGGTGCGCGTCAGGTGTGCGGGGAGCTCCCCCGTCCAGGTGGGCGACACTGTCCTCCTCGGCGCGAGCGGGGAGACCGTCGCCTGGCCGAGCGGCGACGGCGAGAGCAAGGCTCGGCCGCGAGGCGACGGGACAGCGTAGGTACCGAACGAGGGGACCCTTGAGTCAATGTTGGGCCGGCGCCTCAGTCGGACCCATGACGGGCATCATGTAGCCCAAGAGAGCGGCCATCGCCCCGACCAGCATTAGCCCCATTCCGATCAGCCGGAGAGCGTGGTCGACCGTGAGAAATCCGCCCGCGGCACCTACCGCCACCCCAACCAGTCCGATGATCGCGCTGACCCGGACGGAGCGCTCCCCGTCTCTGGACGCGAGCACGAGGAGCACGGCTCCGACAGCGAGCAGGGTTCCGACAGCCGCGTGCATGTCGTAGATGAGGCTGCCGTGACTCGGCACCCATCCGGTTGGCCGCCCAGTTGGGACGATCAGCAACGCGAGAACTCCGAGGACGAACTCGAGTCCCGCGAGCGCGAGGACTGACAACCAGGCGGCGCGGTGCCGGGACAACACGCTCCTCGGCACGGCGTCATCTGCCGGTCGAGTCATGGTGTCGACAGCTGCCAGGGTCGTGGCGTCATCGGCATCCGCCCTCGCAGGATGGGCTGCCGCCTCAGGTCTGGTGAAAAGAGGCACCTTCGGCGGCGCGACGTGGACGAGCGAGTTGTAGGTGACAAGCGCGATAGCGAGATGCATGAACATGAGCACCGCGACAGCGTCGAGAGGCTCGCCCCGAACGAGAATCAAGATGTCAGGCAGCCACAGCGCGAGCGTGAGGATCACAGCCAGGCGAAGGAACAACCATCGGGGGGCGGAAGTCACACGCGCCGTGAGAGGCCAGGCACCGCACGCCATCACTACGCCGATCGTTGTAAGCAGACCGTAGTCGCTGAAGCGGAAGTGAACGAAGCCTCGCGTCGCGGGAAAGAGCGCCGTTCCGAAGGCGACGAGAAGCGCGTCGACCCCGAGCGAGCCGCCGAGCGCCACTGCAGTTGCGACTCCGACGGAGCCGAGCGAGGGTTGCCGCTCTGGTTTGAAGTCGACGCGAGCGGCGGCCAGCACTCGCTGAACATTGATTGAGCTCGACATGGCGAGGAGGCTCCTCAAGATCGATCGGCATTCAGGGCGGAGCGATGCTATAGATCGTCCGCTTCGTTGGTGGCGCGGCGCGCACGCGCCTTCCGCCAGATCACGAGCGCGAGGATCGAGATCGCGACGAGCACGATGATCGCCGTCGAAGCGGTGCCGGCAACGCGCACCACCGACTCGTAGGACTTGCCCGCCAGGTATCCCGCCATGGTGAAAGAGACGCCCCAGCACAGGCCTCCGACGGCGTTCCAGATGAGGAAGGTCCGGTACGGCATGGCGGACATCCCCGCGACTCCCGGGATGACGGCCCTGAACAGGGCGACAAAGCGGCCGGCGAAGACGGCCGGCCCGCCGCGTCGCTGGAGGAATACCCGGGCCTCTTGTGCGCCGCGGCGGGGCTTGGCGGGAAGGCGGCGCAGGAACGCGGGGCCGAATCGGCGTCCGACTTCGTAACCGACCGAGTCACCCACCACCGCGCAGATCACCACGAGGACACAGATGGCTACCAGAGAGACATGGTGAAACGAGGCAAGGACGCCTCCGAGGACGACGGCTGTCTCTCCGGGCAGCACGAACCCCAAGAAGAAGCTGGCCTCGCCGAAGCACAAGCCACCTACGACGAGGTACGCCAGCCATCCGTGGAGGCCGAGCACCCCGTGGAGCAGGGAGCTCACGTGACCCCCGGGTGACGCCCAGAGCGAAGGACGCTGCCGCTCACAACCAGGACGATGATCAACCGGTGGCCGGGTGAGTCGGGAACGTGCCGTGAGGCCCTAACACGTCGAAACCATCAGGGATGTCCAACATCCCGGGCGCCGTCCCACGAACGCCCGTCTTCCCGTACTGCCACACGAGCGCGCCGGTTGAAGGGTCGACCGCGACCATCCGGTCGTTGTAGTCGTCATTCGACATGAGCACCCCTGACGGGAGCAACTCGACGAGGGACGGCTGGTTCAGCTCGCCGGTTCCAGATGACGGGCCGTAGCGGTAGAGGATCTTGCCTGAGCGGTTGAACTCGATGAAGCCGCCTGGATTCTCGTAGTTCGCGACGAGGTACTTGTCCGGTCCGATGGGCTGCGGATCGGACGGATACCCGATCGCGAGGTGAGTGGTCCACACGAGGTGCCCGGTCACGGTGTATTCGTCGATCCACGATCCGTTGATCTCGGACACGAGAAGGTTGCCGTCAGGCAGGGGCGTGTCGCCGTTCGGGGACCCGAGATCGTGTGGCGGATTGTGCGTGCAGGTGCCCGGTGTCCCGATCTGGGTCACGGTCTTGCCTGTCGGACTGAGAACCAGAACTCGGCAGTTCTTCGGGTCTGCGACCGTGACGTCGCCGTTCTTGAGCAGGTAGGCGTCGTCCGGATTGTCGAGATATCCCGGCGCCGATCCTGCCTGTCGCGCGTGACCGTAGGTCCAGAGCACCTTTCCCGAGGGGTAGCGGAGTTGGACGACGGTCTCGTTCTCCTCCTGGTTGGAGATGATCTCGGTCCCGTGGTGGGTGAAGAACGCGTCGTCAGGAAAATAGAAGCCGTGCGGCGGTGCAGGTTCCTTGCTCGAGGGGAAGGTCCAGAGGATCTTTCCTGTGTCGTCGATTGTGAGCAGCCGGTTGTCGCCGCGATCCGCCACCAGCAAAGTGTCGCCGTAATAGGGCGATCCGGCTCCGGCGCTGCCAGCCACCCCGAATCCCCGGTTCGGCTCGAACATCTGGACATCGCTCGCTTCGACGCCGGGAGCGACCTCGCCTCCCACCAGCCATGCCCGCGAGCCGACGACTGCCAGCCCGGCGTGCGACACGGGGGCAAAGAGATGGCCCGCGAGAAGCGCCTCGTGGTGGGCGAGCGACCAGGCGTAGATCGAGCCCACTTCTGTCGTGGTGCTACTCGGGCTTGTCCTCGCTGCGATCGTCTCGCCACCAGCTACGTAGATGACGCCGTTCAAGGTGGCGGCGGATGCCCCGTCGAGCGGTAGGGGCATCGAGCCGACGATCGAGGCGTGGCGTGTCGATGGATCGACCATTTGCACCGTTGCAACGGGGGCCCCAGCCCGCGGACCGGTCATCGCGTCGCCGCCGAAGACGTAGATGTCGCCGCCCGTAGCGGCTACCGCCGCGTATCGAACCGGCACCGGCAGATCCGCCACCACCCGGAAGTCGCGGCCATTCGAGGTGGCAAGGACGGCGGCATCTCCAGCGCTCCCGTTGTACCCACCGACGACGTAGCCCACCGACCCGATCGTCACAGCCGAGTCATCGGCCCGCGCCTCGCCGAGTGGGGGAAGTCGGGTCGCTCGCGCCTGCGAGCTCGCGGGTGTTCCCGCTTTGCTGCCGAGGCTCGGAAGCCGCTCGGCGTTGGGGAGCGGTGAGGCGCTTCCGCCGCCGAAGACGTAGCCCTGCCCGTCGAGGACCACTCCGGCGGCGTCGTGCAACGGCGCGTCGAGGTTTCCGATCTGCGTCGCGGCCCCGACGAGGGGGTTCACCTCATAAATGCCCTGAGCCGATGCTCCGCCGGCGAGCAGCCCTCCGGCGACTACGAGCGAGCGGCCATTGTTCGCCGGCAGGACGACCGGGCGACCGAGGGGCGCGTTCAGTCGCCAAGGCTCGAGGCCCGACTCGACTGCTGGAATGCCAACCGGAAGAGGGTTCGACCCCGCCTTCCCGCCGTGCCCTGAGGATCCTGCGACACCAGAGGCGTGAGACCCATCTGGAAAGAACGACGCGCCGAGACCAACTGCGAGGCAGACGACTGTAACAAGCGCGAACAAGCGCAAGAGGCCGCGTCGCCGTTGAACGAGCCGGCGCTCGCGCGCGATCGCACGTGCCCGCGCTGTTCTCACGGCCTGCGACGAGCTCGAGGACTGCTCTTTCATACATCTCCTGATCGAAATGTCAGATTAGGTGGCACCGATGCAGCCCCCGCGCGGGCGACAATGGCGTCATGGCATGGTCTGCGCCGCTGTATCGGGCTTACGAGCGACGACTCCTCAAGTCCCTCCCACCCGACCAGCTGCCCAACCACGTCGGTGTGATCCTCGACGGCCACCGGCGTTTTGCTCGCGCAGAGGGGCTCGCCGATTACACCGCGAGCTACCGGACCGGCATGGAGAAGCTGCGGGAGCTGCTGCAATGGAGCGCTCAGCTTCACCTTCCCGCAGTCACGGCGTGGGTGCTCTCGACCGACAACCTCCGCAGGCCCCGCGAGGAGCTCGACCCTTACTTCGATGTTCTCGTGGAGCTCCTGAAAGACCTCCCTGACCTCGCCGCCTCGCTCGGTTGCTCGGTCCGGGTAATCGGAAGCCTCGACTTGCTGCCTCCCCGTCTTTCCGATGCTGTCGCCCGAGCCGAGATCTCCGACCCTGCGTTGCCCACGCGCTGGCACTTCAACCTCGCTCTCGGATACGGCGGCCGTGACGAGATCGTCGATGCGTGCCGGTCTCTCGTCAACAAGCTCATCGAGAGCGGAGTCCCCGAGGAGGAGATCGCCGACCACATCGATGCTGCCGGCCTGTCGGCCCACCTCTATACACCGGATCTGCCTGATCCCGACCTCGTGATCAGGACGAGTGGCGAGGCACGGCTGTCCGGTTTCTTGTTGTGGCAGTCCGCCTACGCCGAATGCGTATTCGTGGACCCCTACTGGCCGGAATTCCGCCGGGTCGACTTCTTGCGGGCGCTGCGGGATTTCGCCCGTCGCGAGCGGCGCTTCGGAAAGTGAGCCGGCAGACAGCCGGATTGGGGTCAATGCGCCCCCCCACCGGTCGCCAGCCACCCTCCGAGACGCGGAGAGACGGCTATGCCGAGGAGGAGCCCCGCCACCAAGCTCGCGACGACGAGCCACTGCCTGGCGCCAGCGCCTGCGATGTCGCGACGGGTCCGAGCAGACCAGTCGCGCGGAGCGAGACGGGCTGTCTCGACGATGTGGCCGAGCACGTGGAGGGTCATCGCACCGAACCAGAGGACAAAGCTCACCTTGTGCACGAACATCGCATCAGCCCGCCACCTAGTGGGCACGAACAAGAGTCCGACGCCGCTAACGATGACGATCGCGGTGAGTGTAACTACGAACGGTCCGAGCAGTCTTAGCAGGGCCGGAGGCGGACCCTTTTTCACGAAAGCCGGGTCGCCGCGGTAGTACCTCACGAAGCGGTAGCCGGTCGATGCCATCTTCACGATCACTGGTGGGATAAGCATCATCCCGATAACGACGTGGGCTGTCGTGAGCTGTCCTACGCGCACAATCGTGACGCCCTCGACGGCGAGGAGTACGAGCAAGACGGCCCCGACCGCGCTCGTGAGACGAGCATTGGAGGCAACCGGGGCTCGCCGAGGTCGTGCGGCGTGCGCCGGTGCGCGTGGGTCGTGCCTGGTGCCGCTCACAGCGCTGGCTGGACCAGCCCTGGCTGGATCGGCTCTGGCTGGACCAGCCCTGGCTGGGAAGGGGCGAACGGGAAGCTTGCCGTCGACTCTTCGGTCCCGTCTTCATAGATGCGGTACGACTCGTAGCCCTCTTCAAGGGCCTCTGCGACCGACAGGGCCTCGCCTGCGACCGACAAGGCCGTCGCAAGCCCGTCGGCGATGGCGAGGGAAGGCCCGATCACTGTGGTTGACGCGACTCTCCGCCGCGGCGGCCGGCTAATGCCGCGTGCTGCGAAGGGATCGACGAGGTGCTCGCCGCGCTCGTACCGGCCTGAGGTCGCGACCGAGGATCCCGCCGCCAGTTCGACGACGCAAGCAAGCCCGTCCTTCGCCCACGGATGCTGGATACCGACCCGCCACATGCGAACGCCAGAGCCTGCGGTACCGGTTTGCCCGCCGGGTCCGCACGAGTCGTAGGAGGCGACGTCGCCGCCACCGTTCACGAGTGCCGATGCAACCCCGGCCTCGGCGAGCAGGGCGGTTGCTCGCTCGATCGCCCATCCCTTGACCAGGCCTGTCGGGTCCACACCGCCGTCGAGGGCCCACGGATCGAACCATCCCCGCGAGATCTGCTTGACCTCTGAGCACATTTCGAGAACCAGAGGGATCTCGCGAGGCACCTCAGAGCGCTCGAGCTCGCCTCGGCGGAAGCGGCTCATCGGGCTATTGGCCTTCCATGTGCTGAAGAGCTCATCGAGACGATGCAGCTCCTCGACACTTGCTCCCATAGCGAGGGCAAGATCACCCTCGGAGCACTCGCCGGGATCGACGAGATAGACAACGACGGTGCCCATCACCTCTTCGGCGTGCCGGATCGTTGCCTCGGTGCTCAACTGACGCCGAGCTTGGTCAGAGCTGCCTGCACCGAAGAGGCGTATGCCTCGCTCGTGTACGTCGCGCCCGAGACTGCGGAGATCCTCGCGCTCTGCGCCGACAGCACCTCGTTCTGCAATGTCGGGATCACCTGCTGCGCGAGCTGCTGGGAGTAGGACTCGGCCGTCTGCAGGCTCGCGACGCTCGCGACGACGATACGCCCACCGGTGACAGAGACCTTCACCGAAAGCTCGCCGTAGCCGTACTGTTCGAGAGTGCCGACGGCACTCCCATTCACCGAGGATCCGGAGGGCGACGCGCTCGACGTGGGCGTAGAAGTGCTTGCCGACGGTGACGTCGTGCCAGACGGTGACGTCGTGCCAGGAGCTGACCCCGAGCCGCCGGAGGCCGGTGGGCCCTGTGACCCCCCACTTCCTTGCGGCAATGGTGGGAGTGCCGACAGATGACCAGAGCCCGACGTTGAGTGAGCAATCAGGACCGCGGCCAACCCGGCTGTCGCCGCAAAGGTGACAATAGGGATTCGACGTTCCCTCACAGCGCGTACGCCTCGTGGTGAATCGCCTCTCGAGGCACTCCCTGGTAGCTCAAGACCTCCATCACACTCTCGACGAATCCCTCGGAGCCGGACACGAACACGTCACGTTGCCGGATGTCGGGAACCAGCTTCACGAGCTTTTGCAGCGGGAACTCGTCTCGCGGTCCCGCCAGGACATGCAGCTTGCCCCGAAGCTGAGTCACGAGGTCCTGCACCTCGCCCGCGAGAGCGGCGTCCTCGTACCTCGACACTCGCCAGAGCACAACCGGCTCGCTCCGCTTCGGAAGGTCCTCTAGCAGCGACCGTGCAGCGGTCACGCCGATCCCACCGGCGATGAACACGGCCTTGTGCCGCCGCCGCGCATGCGCCGTGAACGCACCGTAGGGTCCCTCGACTGCTACCCGTGTGCCTGGCGCGAGCGACGTCACCGCAAGCGAATGGTCCCCCACGGCCTTCACGGTGAGTCTCAGATACGGCGGCCTCGGGCGTGCCGAGAGCGAATAAGGGTGCGCCTGCCACCACATCCCCGGGGCGAGGAAGCGCCACTCGAAGAACTGTCCACCCGAGATGGCGAGACGGTCGAGGTGGCGTCCCTTGCAGATGATCGAGGTCACGCCGTCCACTTCGTGTCTGACCTCGGCGACGCGGAGGTCATATCGAAGGGTCCTCGCGATCGGGAGGCCGAAGCGGTAGACGAGCACGACGCCTGCAGTCGCCGCCCAAGCAGCCGACCACACCGCCTCGGTGAGGGGGTGGCCGACGAAGGAAGGACCGAGCGCCACCTCGTGGAGGAATGCGAGGGCAAAGGCGAGATACATCCCGAGATGAAGTGCCCACCACGTCTCCCGGCGGAGACGCCGCCGGATCGAGTGAATCGAAAGAACCGAGATCACGACCATGACGCCAAAGCCGATGATCGCGATCAGCATCCCGGAATAGCTGGAGATGAACGAGCCGATCTGGTGCATGAACCCAGTCCGGGTGGCCTCTGCGTAGGCGTAGGTCAAAAGGACAGCATGAGCGACGATGAGGGAGATGGGCCACACCGACAGCTTGCGGTGCCACCGGAGGAGGCCGTCCTGCCCGAGGACCCGTTCCACGATGGGGACGCGGCTCACGAGAAGCACCATCACTAGAGCGAGATAGGTGCCGGCGAGCCCGGTCATGTTCCCGAGGAACATAGCGACACCGCCCGGAGCTCGCAGGCCGGCCCAGGTCTCGGAGGTGAGCCCGACCGCCAAGGTGGCTCCAAAGCCGAGACCGACGATCGCGAGTGCGACGTCGACGGCACGCGGACGTGGTGCCGGGCCCGGACGAGAGGCCGGACGCCGATGCGCTTTACGGCTCGATCTACGGTCCCCGTACGCGTTTCCGGCGGCTGCCCGCTCAGACGTGACAGATGCCACGGCGCGTGCTCCCTTGTTGAACCATGTCCCAAGAATGCACAGGGGAACCTGGGACCCTCCTGAGAGTCGCCGCGACGGCCGCTGATACTTAGTCTTTTGCGGGATCCTCGTCCTGCGCGATGACCGGTAACCGCACGACGAAGGTCGTGCCGCCGCCGGGTGTCACCCGAACGTCCAGCGTGCCGTGGTGAGCCCGCACGATTGCCTGCACGATCGCCAGCCCGAGCCCGGCTCCGCCGGAGTCGCGGGCCCTTGAAGTGTCCTCCCTGAAGAAACGCTCGAAGACCCGCCTCTGGCCCTCTGCTCCGAGGCCCGGGCCGTGATCGGCGACCTCGATCACGGCGTCGGTCCCGTCGCGGCGGACCACCACCGAGCCATTCGTCCCTGGAGGCGTGTGCGCGCGGATGTTCGACAAGAGGTTGTCGACGACCTGACGCAAGCGGGCCTCGTCGCCCGATACCTCTACCGGCTCGATAGCGACGAGCTCGATGGGCCACTGCGCGCCAACGGCCTCGGCCGCGTGGACTGAGTCGGCGCAGAGCGCCACCAGCTCAACGGGGTGTTGATCGAGCGGGCGACCTTCGTCGAGGTTGGCGAGCAACATGAGATCTGCCACCAGCTGGCTCATCCTGGCTGTCTCACTTTGAATGCCGGTCAGAATGCGGGCCAGGTCCTGAGGGCGGGAGTCGGCTCCCCTCGAGAAAAGCTCGGCATAGGCGGAGACCGCCGCGATAGGCGTGCGCAGCTCGTGGGAAGCGTCGGCCAGGAACTGGCGCATCCGGGTCTCGGAGCTACGGAGCACCTTCTCGGTCCGATCTCTCTCGTCGAAGTCGTCCGAGATCTGCCCGAGCATCAAATTGAGGACCCTCGTCAGGCGACCCATCTCAGTCCGGGGACGGAAGCGCTCGGGCACCCGCGCCTCGAAGTCGCCCTCCATGATCAGCTCCGCTGTCTGTTCGACCTCGACGAGCGGTCTGACTCCGAGACGGACGAGCACGAGCCCGAGGGCGAGCGCTAAGAAAAGCGCGGCAGTCGAGACGCCGAGCTCGATGAGCAGAAGGCGATCAAGGGTGTCGCCCGTTGCGGTGAGCGGAAGGCCGAGTAAGAGGAGATCACCGTTCGCGAGGACCGACACCCGCATCCGGTAAGAAGGCTGACCGGCTCGAACCGTCGGCGTCGTGAAGTAGAGCTCGTTGCCCGAGTCGCCGTTGCGAACTTCGTCAGACACCGCCTCGTAGCCGACGGCGGACGGTCGAGTGAAACTGCCCTCCTCGGCCCTCGAACCGATCGAGTCCGCACAGTCGTCTGACATGCGTCCGGTCGATCGCTCGGGGCGCTGCAGCGTGCCGCTCGCCCCCAAGTGGGAAGGTAGCTCAGGCTGCTCGAGAGCCGACACCAGGCGGTGATCATCGTCGGTCGCAGCAACGACGGAGACCACCTGACCGCCTGGGGAACGGACCTCGGCAAAGGTCCCGGGTGCGGTCTCCTCGACGAGCGAGACCGTCAGGCGGCCACCCTGGCCAAGACAGGTTTGGAGCGGAGACGCGCCACCTTCGAGCGTCGAGTCCACCTGGCTATTGAGGTAGCCGCGGAATTCCGAGTACGTCGCGAAGTCGGCGCCCACGAGGGCCGCCAGGGCGATGACCCCGACCGCAATGAGCAACCGCAACCGCAGGGACACCTACTCGTCCGCCTCCCGCATCACGTAGCCGACGAGCCTGATCGTGTGGATGAGGGCGGGGCCGAGGGGGTCGAGTTTCTTGCGGAGATACCGCACGTAGGTCTCGACGATGTTCTTGTTGCCCCCGAAGTCGTAGTGCCAGACGTAGTCGATCAGCTGACTCTTCGAGAGCACGCGGCGCGGGTTCAACAAGAAGACACGAAGCAGGTTGAACTCGGTCGCAGTCAGATGAACCGGGGTATCGCCCCGCCAGACCTCGTGGGTCTCCTCGTCCATCGTGAGATCGGCGAATCGCAAGCGCCCGTCTCCTCGCTCGGAGTTCGCGCGCCTCAACAGGGCCTTGGACCTCGCCACGACCTCGGCGAGGGAGAAGGGCTTCGCAACGTAGTCGTCGCCTCCGGCGCCGAGACCGGCGACCAGGTCCTGCACTTCGCCCCGGGCGGTGAGGAAGAGCACCGGCACTTCGATCCCGTCTGCTCGCATCCTTCTCGTGACCTCAAGGCCGTCGAGATCGGGGAGCATTACGTCGAGCACGACGAGATCGAACTTCCGCTCCTGCACGAGCGCGAGAGCCTCACGCCCGCTGCGCGCCTCGGTCACCTCGTAACCTTCGTAGCGAAAGACCGTGGATACGGTGTCCACAATCGAGGGCTCGTCGTCGACGACGAGGATCATCACTTGGTCATGTCCGGGGCAGCAGGACGTATGCAATCGCGACGAACTGAATGCTCGCTCCGATGACGGTGCAGGTATGGAAGACCTCGTGAAAGCCGAAGACCGACGGCACGGGGTTCGGCTTTTTCATTGCGAAAACGACGGCCCCGATGGTGTAAGCGAGCCCCCCTGCCAGGACGAGCAGAAATCCCGGCCAGCTCGCACCGCGCACGAGCTGTGGTGACACGGCCATCGCCGACCAACCGACGACGACGTAGGGAAGCGCCACGAGCCATTGCGGCGCGTAGAGCAGCAGCTGACGGATCAAGATGCCGACGAGCGCTCCGACCCAGACAAGGGCGAGCACGACGACTCGGACTGTGCCCGTGAGCGCGAGCGCCGCAACGGCGGTGTAGCTGCCGGCGATCCCGATGAAGATCGTGCTGTGGTCGGCCCGCTTCATCCGCCGGTTCGCTCTCGGGCCCCAGTGGACTCGATGAAGCAAAGAGCTCACGCCGAACAAGGCGAGTAGTGAGGCCACGTAGACCGTGAGCGCCACGCGCTCTTCGGTCGAACGTGCGTTGGCGATCAGAATTGGCCCCGCGACGAGCACCGCTAGCGTGGTGCCGACGTGAAGCCATCCGCGCATGAGGGGCTTCTTGTCGAGCCCGGGCTCCGGCTTTGCGGGAACCTGTGACGTGCCCTGCGCTATCACCTGTCAAGTCTGCCACCCGCGCGGTGGGCCCTGCGATCCGCCCCATCTCTCAGTGCGAGTGATGTCGCCCCCAGCGGTGAAGTGGGCGGCAGTCGCGCCAAAAGGGCACTGCAACGACGGCGCTCTCAGCTCGTTCTCAGCGCTGGTCTGTCTCGCCCCCAGACGCGCCGACGAGAATGATGAGGACAACCCTTGGCTACCCGGACGACGATGCGAACTGTTCAAGACTCGAGGCCCATTTCCACTAACGGTCCTGCCCAGGCACCGTATACTCGGCGCTCTCGCCGCGCCCGCAGCGGTCACCGCAAGCTCAACTGGATGCAGCGGCGGCGGATCCGCGTGAAAGCACGACGGGCGGCACGTCGGGAGCGCAGGCTGGCCCGTCGCTTCGTGATCGGCCGTCATCCGATCGCCAGCTTGGCTATTGGAGCTGTCCTTCTCCTCACGCCGGTTTGGGTCTCGCTCGGCTCGGCGCTCCACAATCCCACGCTCGGAGTCACGATGCCTGCCCGATTCGCTGAGTGGGCGCGCGAGCACGGTGCGGGACCGCTCGTCGGGTGGGTGGAGAACTTCTACTACGAACACAATCCGCCGCCCATAGGAGGTCGCCCGCCGAAAGGCGCGATCCCGCCGCCGAACGCGGCCGTCGGCACTTCTGTCCCTGCCGCAAGGCCGAACGGCCCCATCGCTCTCCCCATGCCCGCACCTATCCAGCCGATTGCCTCTCCGCCTGTACCCGGCGAGGGCCAATGGCACGCCGCTGGTCGCCTCGTGGGCGGAGTGCCCGCAATCTACGAGGCCTACCTCCGGCCAGATGCCATCCACACGAGCCTCGTCGCCGGTGTGGCTTGGATCGATACGAAGCTGCTCAAGGCGACCTTGTACTCCGGCAGCATCATCCCGGGAGGTGGTCCGTACAAAGACACCGCTCCCGTGTCGACGGGCGCCGCGCGCTCGCTCGTAGCGGCGTTCAACGCAGGCTTCCTCATGAGCGACTCCGAGGGCGGGTATTACACCCAGGGCAAGGTGGTCCTGCCGCTTCGCACCGGCGCTGCATCAATCGTCGTCTACCGGGACGGGTCCGTGCGCGTCGGGTCATGGGGTAGTCAGCTTCAGATGTCGTCCGACGTCGTCTCCGTCCGCCAGAACCTGAGGCTGCTCGTCAACAACGGCAAGCCCGTCCCAGGGCTCGACCCGTATGACACCTACATCTGGGGAGCGACGCTCGGTGGGGCAGATGACGTCTGGCGCTCAGGTCTCGGCCAGACGGCGAATGGCGCGCTCGTCTACGTGGCTGGGCCGGGCCTCAATATCACCTCCTTGGCCGAGCTGCTGGTCCGCGCCGGCGCAGTCCGGGGGATGGAGCTCGACATCAACACCGACTGGGTGGACTTCGCGACCTTCGATCCCGCCTCGACCGGTGCGGCGGCTTCGGCTGCAAACGGCCGCAACTTGTTGTCGAACATGATCGGCCAGCCTGACCGGTACTTCGCTTCTTGGTGGGCGCGGGACTTCTTCACGATGTCAGCTCGGTAGAGCGCCCGAACGACCACACGACCTCGCTACTCGACTCGGTCCGTCAACCCGGTAGCCGTCGAAAGACCGCCCGCGGCAACATCCTCAAGAGCCCGAAGAGCGGGCCGAGGATCGCCGGCACATACACGATGGAATCCCCCCGCTCGAACGCCCTCACCACCGCTTTCGCGACGGTTCCGGGATCACTGCTTAAGGGCACGTCGGAGCGGCCCGCGGTCATGCGTGTTCGCACGAATCCGGGCCGGACGATCGTGACGGTCACGCCGGAACCGGCAAGGACGTCGGCGAGACCGAGCGACAGCCCGTCGAGAGCCGCCTTGCCAGCTCCGTAGACGAAGTTGTCCCTACGCACGCGGAGGCCGGCGACCGAGGACAGCACCGCTATCCGGCCGCACCCCCTGGCGCTCATGAGACGAGCGAACTCGATCATCGCAGCTGCAGGACCACCTGCGTTCGTTGCGAACATGCCGAGCACTCGCTCGGGGCTCAACTCCTCTAGCTCAGCAGTTCCGAGGTCGCCCGCAGCCACCAACAGCAGGTCGACCGCGCCCAATGCCTCCTCCGATCGCTGCACGAGAGCCGACAGGTCAGCCGCATTCGTAACGTCGCAGATGACCACTGTGACCTCGTTCACACCCTTCCGCAGGAGTCGCGACCTGGCGACTTCGAGCGACCCCTGGTCGCGCCCGGCCAGCACGACGCGATCGAGCCGGCGGAGCGCGAGCTCGTCGAGGATCGCCAGTCCAATTTCTGAGGTGCCGCCGAGAAGGACCACTGACTGGGCCATTCCCGTCGCATCGTTCACTCCACGCGCCTTCCTGCCAGGTTGAGCCGACGACCGAGATCCGACATCATCAGACAGTCAGGGTCGACTTTGTCGCGCACAGCCTGCCAATCGTGGAGCCTCGGGTACATCTGGCGGAGCAGTGCAGGGCGTAGCCGTCCGTCCTTTGCCAGGTACACCCTTCCCCCAGCCGTCGCCACCAGCCCATCAAGACGGTCCAGCTCCTCGGCGAGCCCCGAGATACCAAGAGGCAAATCGAGTGCGAGCGTCCAGCCTCCGGCAGGGAACGAGAGCGGTGCGGAGTTGCCGGGGCCGAGTCGCTTCAGGACCGCGAACAAAGATGGGAAGCCCCTCTGGCCGAGTCGCTCTATCACCTGTCTCACCACGTGTTCGGCGCCGAAGGGCACGACGAACTGGTATTGAGTAAAGCCTCGCCGCCCGTACAAGCGGTTCCAGTGCCCCAGGCCGTCCAGCGGATGAAAGTAAGCGGCAAGCCCTTGAAGCTCTCCGTGGCGTTGCCGGGGCGCTCGCCGATACCACGCCTCGTTGAAGACCGTCGCAGACACCTTGGTCGCGAGCCTGAAGGGCGAGACGATCGGCACCTCGATCGGCTTGCGCGGGTCGTAACTGAGCAGGTCCGCATCATGCTTGCGACCGGGAGCTGCCTCGGCGTCGGAGGTCGATGCGTGGTTGGCGAGCGTCACCACGCCGCGGCCGAGAGCCCGCCCGCGCCGCAGGCAGTCGACCCAGGCCACCGAGTAGCGGTANNTCCACGGTCATGAGGTTGGTCTCGATCGGCATCAGCTCGACCGTTGCCTCGAGAATGATGCCGGTGAGCCCCATGCCGCCGACCGTCGCCCAGAAAATCTCGGCATCTGCGTCGGGGGTGACGACTCTCTCGCCTGACGGCGTAGCGAGCCTGATCGAGCGCACGAAGCGGCCGAGCGAGCCGTCGACGTGGTGATTCTTGCCGTGCACGTCAGCGGCGATCGCCCCGCCGATCGTGACGAACCGCGTCCCTGGCGTCACCGGCACGAAGAAGCCTCGCGGCACCGACCATCGAAGGAGCGACTCGATGCTGAGCCCGGCTTCGGCTCTCAACGTGCCAGCGTCGGCACCGGCCTCGAGGATCCTGTCGCAGGCGGTGAGGTCGACCACAAGCCCACCCGCGTTCTGGGCGGCGTCGCCGTACGACCTGCCAAGCCCACGGCCGATCAGGGCGCGCCCGCAGCCGTGCGCCTCGGCGAGCACAGCCTGTGCTTCCTCGAGCGTGCCCGGACTCGCCACGTCGGCCCAGGAGGCTGGGCTACCGCCCCACCCTGTAAGGCGTCGGCGTGCGGAAGCCGTCACGTCGCGAGCGCGACGACGACCAGCGTCAGGAAGATGGCACCCACCGCCTGCAGGCTACGACTTTTAAGAGCGAGCTCCTCGGGCGCGCCCCCGTGGCCGGCCGCGAGGGCCTTCTCGACGAGCAGGACGCCGACAGTGAAAGGGAGGATCGACAAAAGGAGGAAGGCTCCGTCGTGAACCCGGTCGTCGAGGCCGTGCCAGCGGGCAATCGCCCAAACGCAGTAGCCCCCGGCGGTGACAACGGCCGACACGTGTCGCACGACCGTGAGGAAGCGGCTGCGGTACCACCCGAGCGCCGCCCGGTGTTCGGAGCGTCCCTCGTCAAGGGTCATGAGCTCAGCCGTCCGCTTGCCGCTTGCGATCAGAAGCGACCCCGAACAGGAGACGACCAGGAACCACGGTGAGATTGCGATGTGGGCGGCAGCGCCACCGGCGATGGTGCGGAGAACAAAGCCGGCCGAGATGCAGATCAGCTCGACCACCGGCACACGTTTAAGCGCCAACGAATACACGAGACTGATGGCCCCGTAGGCGCCGAGCACGGCGCAAAGCTCTGCGCCACCTACGAGGAACCCTCCAACGATCGCGAGCACGAGGAGGGTGGTGCCGACCACAGAGGCTGATGCACGCGAGATTTCACCGTTCGCCACTGGCCTCGTCCGCTTCACCGGGTGGTGTCGGTCCGACTCAGCGTCGACGACGTCGTTGATGAAGTAGACCCCGGACGAGGCGAAACAGAACAGGACGGCAGCCGCCGCTGTCCTACCTAAGGTGACCGGATGCCCCACGACGAGTGCTGCGGCGGGAGCAGCGAACACGAGTAGGTTCTTCAGCCACTGCCGAGGTCGAGCGCCGGCAAGCACTGAGCGCCACCCAGACCGTCTCGGCTGAGCGCCTACCGCACCCGGCCGCCTCGTCATGTTTAGGTGGCCCATCGTGTTCTTCAGTCTTACCGGTCAGCTCCCGTGAGCACCGTCGGAACAGGACAGAACAAGTGGATTCTCAGCTGGCTCTCAGTTCGCCTGAGGGTGTCGGGCGAACACTCTGCGAACAGATCGGGCGCTGTTATGGAAGGGTCCTTGACGGATCACCTCTTCGCCCTTAGATTGCGACTGAACGCCGATTCGAACCTGGGCAGCCTGGGAAGATGCCGCAGGTCCGCAGCCGAGACAAGTTTGGGGGGAGCAGAGTGGCACGCTCCGGTCGCATAGCGATAGTTACAGCGATATTGGCAGTCGCTCTGTCACTCGTGATCTTCACGGCGATGGCGTTCGTCCGCACGAGCCCTCCAACGGTCGACTTCACCGCNNCTCCGCAACCAGCAGATCGGCCGGGTCCAGGGGACCGGTGGCGGCACGATGAACCTGAACGGCAAGAACGTGAGGGTCATCAACTCGAACGCAGGCAACGGCACCGCCCACACGTTCTCGATCCCCACGCTCGGTATCAACGTGCCGCTCTACGGCAACAACGGGAACGCCAATCTCTGCAGCGCCGCTCCGTGCACGACAAGCTCGCCCCACAACGTCATCAAGTTCTCGTTCAAGACACCCGGCCCCGGTCAATACGCCTGGCAGTGCTTCGTGCCCTGCGCTGGCGGCTTCCTCTACGGCAACGGTGGGCCCATGCAGACGATCGGGTACATGGACGGCTTCTTAAAGGTGGTTGACTGATGTCGAACACTACGCCTGGCGCCTCCGCTTCGAGCTCAGCGGAGGCGGACCGGTCTGGAGGTGGATCCGGGGAACCGCACCACTTCCGCCGGATGGTGATGGTCTGGGCACCGCTGGCGGTCGTAGCCGATGTCCTCTTCTACTTCCTCGCGGGCCCTCACATCCCGCCGGGCAAGATGACGAGTTCGGCCGGGGGAGCCCAGCTCGACTTCAACATCCTGTTCATCATCGCGCTGCCCGTGATCCTTGGGGTGTGGATCTTCATGGGTTATTCCATCTGGAGCTGGAGAGCTTCACGGCTCCCAGGAGATCCGGAGGTCAGCCCGAACTCTCACGGCAACTTCAAGGTGCAGTTCGGATGGATCGCCGGGACCAGCTCGATCGTTATCGGCCTGTTCGTGTTCGGAACTCTTCAGCTGATCGTGCCGGCGGGTGCGGGTGGAGGCGAAGGGCCGACTCCGATCTGGACTCCCCAGTCCGGAACGGTGCTCCCCGTGCAGGTGATAGCCCAGCAATGGAAGTTCACCTACCGTTACCCCACTTTCGGAGGATTCGAGACCACCTCGCTCGTGCTGCCGAACGACACGACGATCGCATTCCACGTGACCTCACTCGACGTCATCCACGACTTTTGGGCCTACCAGCTCGGGGTAAAAGCCGATGCCAATCCGCAGGCTGACAACGTCGCGTTCACCACCACGAACCACGTCGGTGGGTTCACAGTGCGCTGTGACGAGCTCTGCGGCCTCTGGCACGGGGCGATGTTCAACTATGGCAAGGTCGTGAGCAAGGCAGCCTTCGAGACGTGGGCCGAGACCACGAAGACTGCGCTGGCCGACAATACGAAGTACTTGCCTCCTTTCGCGTGGACATACATCCCGGACGCGAACGGAGCCGACGGCCTGTACTACCCCGACAACGTCGACCCTTACAGCAAGATTGAGATCTACGGCGCTCAGAAGACGAAGGTGTGACGCCCATGGCAATCGACATATCAGCCGAGACAGCCCGCCCGAGTGAGCCGACGGAGCCTTCATCTCCTGTCGTAGGACGAACACCGCCACCACCCTTCCGTGCAGGGGGTCGTCCCGCCTTCCTCGAGCAGAGCATCCTGACTGCGGGAATCGGTGCTGTCGTCGGATACCTGTTCGGCCACTGGGTCGGCAACATGATCGCCGCTGGTTACCCGTACATAAGTGGATTCAGCGGCCAGAACGATGACGCGATCGTTCTCGGGCTCGCCTTCGGCGCGTTTGGTTGGTTGCTCGGCGTCGGCGCCCTCAACTACCCGCTCGCAAAGATCGTGGGGCGCGAGCCGGCACCCGAGGTAGAGAGCGCCAACTGGACGAAGTACCTTCGCTTCACGACCGACCACAAGGTCGTCGGAATCCAGTACTTCTTCGGGGTATTCACGTTCTTCTTCACGGGCGGCCTGCTCGCCATGGCGATCCGGACCGAGCTGCTCTACCCGACGAACCACCTGATCGGGCCTGGCACCTACATCGCGATCGTGGGCGAGCACGGCACGATCATGATGATGATGGCTTCCTCGCTCGTCGTCGGCCCGCTTGGCAACTACCTCGTCCCCTTGATGATCGGCAGCCGCCGGACGGCTTTCCCGAGAGTCGAGGCGTCGTCGTTCTGGCTCTTCACTGCCGGTTATCTCGTTATCATCTGTGCCCTCCCGCTTGGAGGGTTCCCCACCGGCTGGACCGGATACGCACCCCTCCAGACCCAAGGCGCCGGAGGTATGGACGCCTACCTGGTTGGTTTCGCTGTGATCGGGCTAGGCATGATCCTCGCCGGATTCAACCTGATCGTGACGATCATCCACTACAGGGCTCCGGGCATGTCGTGGTCACGACTGCCGATCTTTGTGTGGTCGATCCTTGCAACCTCGGCGCTGCTCACCCTTGCCACTCCAACGCTCGTAGCAGCTGGACTGTTCGGCATACTCGACCGCACCGCTCAAACGGCTTTCTTCGTGACAGAACGCGGAGGCAGCGCCTTTTTGTGGGAGAACCTCTTCTGGTTCTTCGGCCACCCCGAGGTGTACATCATGGCCTTGCCCGGCTTCGGCATCGTCTCCGAGCTCCTGCCGGTGTTCTGCCGCAAGCCATTGTTCGGTTACAGAGTGGCGGCAGCCGGCATGTTCGGCGTCGCCTTGCTCTCGTTCTTCGTCTGGCAGCACCACCTCTTCCAGAGCGGAATCAACCCCGACATGCGGCCGCTGTTCATGCTGACGACCGAGCTCATCTCGATCCCGACCGGGTTCATCTATCTCGTTACCCTTGGGACGCTTTGGAAAGCCCGAATGCGATTCGATGTCCCGATGCTGTTCTGCCTCGGGATGCTCTTCAACTTCCTGATCGGCGGCGTCACGGGCGTCTTCCTGTCAGACGTACCAGTCGACGTGACGGTCCACGGCAGCTTCTTTGTCATGGCGCACTTCCACTACACGATCATGGGTGGCCTCGTATTCGCCATGTTCGCTGGCATCTACTACTGGACCCCGAAGGTCACGGGACGCATGCTCAATCAGAAGTGGGGCAAGATCCACTTCTGGACAATGTTCATCTTCTTCAACATGACCTTCTTCCCGCTGTTCATCGTCGGTCTGCTCGGCCAGCCTCGCCGGGTCTTCGAGTACGCATCGAACCTGCAGGTCTGGAACGACTTCTCCTCGGTGAGTGCGTTCTGCCTCGGTGCGTCGTTCCTGATCTTCGTCGGCAACTTCCTCTGGACGATCATCATCGACCCGCACCCAGCGCCGGACAACCCGTGGGATTCCCTCGGCCTCGAGTGGCAGACCGCTACGCCGGTGCCGTATTACAACTTCGATCGGATCCCCGTGATCACGAACGACCCATACCACTACAGCGAGCCTGACGCGGCTCCTGTTGCAGACCTCACCCCAGTACCTCCGAGAGTGGCGCCGACACCATGAGCCAGACTGACATCGTCGAGGATCGCGGACCGGGAGTCGAGACCCCGGGTCACGCCCTGACCGAGACCCCCGAAGAGCTCGCGTACGAGCTAAGGGCACAAGAGGGTTCGATCTGGACGGGCACTCGCCTACTGATGGGCGTCGCCATCTTCACCTACGCATCACTCGCGTTCGCCTACTTCTACCTGCGCTCTAGTGACAGCTTCGCCCTTTGGCGCCCGGCTGGGATCACTGCACCAACGGCTTACGGCGCGGCAATCATGGCCCTCATGATCGCCGCTGCCGGTCTCGCGGTCCTGAGCACCCGCCGCCTCAAGTCGAACCAGGCAGTCGACTTCCAGGTGGCAGGGTGGACAACGGTCTTTTGCGGGCTGATCGCTCTCGGACTCCAGATCTTGGAGCTGACGCACTTGCCGTTCTTCCCCGGATCGAACGGCTACTCCTCCTGTTTCATCGGCTGGGCGGCGATCAATATCGGCACAATCGTCGGGTCGTTGTACTGGTCCGAGACGTTGCTCGCACGTTTCTTACGATTGCGCCGCGCCTTTGCCGAAGAGGGCGGTGCGAGTAGCTCTCCGCTGCCGGCAGCGAGGCTCTTCCGGGCGAACGCTGACGGGTGCGCCGCATTCTGGTGCTTCGTGGCGGTCAGTGAGATCTTCTTCTGGCTCCTCTTCTACGTGATTTAGGAGGTCGACCTTGCTTGCTTCAACCTCCTGGACCGGCCCTCAGGCGCTCACCGTGGCCATCCCGCTCGGGACGTTCATCGTGGTCCTCGTCGTGGCCTTCTTCCGACGCCGGCCGAACGTTTGAGCTGGCGGGCCGTGTCGAACGGCCCAGAGGACAGCACCCGGCGCCGGCCGGCGCATTCGAGCCTCACCGAGCCAGCTACGACGCGACCTTTGTTCTCAGTCGCGGCGCTGTTGTGTCTCGTCATCGCTCTCACGCCGCCGCTTTCCTCGTGGTCGCACCGCTATTCAACTTGGGAAGCGCTCCAGTACGGCCTCCTCGCCGTCGTCGTTCCGGCACTGACGGTCCTCGGTGCCCCCTGGCGCCTTCTCGGTCTCGGGTCGGCGTTCGAGCAACTCGAGCAGCGCCGTCATCTTCGGCCGGGCATCGCGCGAGTGAGCGCGCTCGTCCTGCCGGCGCTCGTCTTGCTCGCAATATGGCGAATCCCGGCTCTCGTCGACCGGCTGGCAAGCAACCGGTGGCTCGCGCTCGCCGAGGCGGCAACGCTCGTGCCGGCAGGCCTCGCAGTGTGGCTCGAGTTGGTGCCGTCGCCCCCACTCTCGCCGCGCCTTCCTTCCTACCTAAGAATCGCAGTCGCGGCTGTGACCATGTGGACGATCTGGATCCTCGCGTATCTCGTAGGTCTTGCCGGCACCAACACCTACCGCGCCTATGCGCACGTCCCTCACCGAGCAGTCAGCTTCGCGGCGGATCAGCAGCTAGCAGCTGGGGTGATGTGGCTGGTGGCCGCCTGCGCCTTCGTGCCCGTCGTATTCCTGAACCTCATGAGCTGGCTGCGCAACGAGCCGCGCGAGGGGATCGGCACGGCTGACCGGGCTGAGACCGTCGAGGCGCCTGAGGCCGGTTGAGCACAGGCGACGACGCAAGACGCCGACTGATGCGACAAGTCTTAAAGCGCAGGCAGACCGACAGAGGGAAGGTGGGCGCTCAAGATCTTGTCGGCCGCCTGGATGTCGGTCAGCACGATGATCCGGTCCTGGGTCAGCTCCTGCTCCGCCTTGACGAGGTCGCGTTGGGCCGCCGCATCGTGCGGCGCGCTCCAGAGCGCCTGGATCGCCTCGATCGCAGCGAGGCCGTCCGAGGTCGCCCAGATCGTCGCAGTGTTGACGAGCCTCCCGATGTACTTCCCGGATGAAGACCCGGGCACCTCGATATCGGAGAGGTCGTAAATGGACTCGCTCGTGTAGGAGCAGGCCTGCTGGTCGTCAGCTAGAAGTCGCGGTACCGCCGCTCGATCGGACGGGTTCAGGTTATTGGCTTGTTCGTCGTGGTTAAAGCCCATGGCCTCCTTTACCGCGAATGCGCATGAGTCGATCCCGGCGTTGAGCTGCTTTATGACAGTGGTGTCACCGGATATCTGCACTGATCGGGACGCGTGCTGGGGGAGGTCGGTGACAACCGCGACCATCACGACGACGAGGACGGCTGCTGCGATGAGATAGGGCGGTCTCTTGTACCAGGGAGTGGCCCTGACCTCGAGGATCTCGCTCATCGGTGGGACACCGAGAGCAGGTACTCCGTCTCGGTCGCAAGCCCGGTGGCGAACTTCTCGATGGTGGAGGACGGCAACGTGAACTTCCCTTTCCCAACCTCGTTCGCGAAGGGAGTGGCCTCCGCCCGGAGCTTCCCATCTGGATCGATGAAGTAAAGCACGTTCGTGTGAGAGACGGTAGAACTGGCCGGCTGGGCCTCCACGGTGATTCCGTAGGCCTTCCAGACCGAGTCCAGCTCGTGAAGAGAACCGGTGAGGTACTGCCAGTCCTTCTTGCCGAGCATGCCCTTCGTGGCAGCCGAGGCGGAAGAGACCGAGGTCGCGAGGGGATCGGTGTTGACGGCCAGGAATTCGACTCGACTCCCGTCTGCTGCCTTGTCCAGTGCAGTCATGGCGGACGACAGCTCCCGCTCGAGAACCGGGCAGACGTCGTCACAGCGAGAGTCGAAGAAGGAGAGCACCACAGCCTTGCCCCGATACTGAGAGAGCGATACCGGCCTGCCCGCAGGCCCGACGAGCGAGAATGCCGACGCCTTGCCAGGGCCGGCACCCTGTAGATCCATCACCGCCCCGATGGAGGCCTGCAAGTTCGGAGGAGTCGTGCCGCTCGAGACACCGCCTGTACTGAGAGTGGGCGGGTCGGTCCCTGTCGGGATCGGGGTCGCCTTGCCGACCGGGCCCCCGAAGAAGTGGTCGAGGATAAGACCGCCGAAGCCGAGCGCCATGCAGGCGACAAGTGTCCATATCACTGCCTGTCGAGGCACCTTCGGCGGAGGTTCGGCGAGAGCTGCATTCCGCTCTGCATCAGTCATCGCACCAGGGAAGCTCACCGCCGATGAGGCTAGCAATTGCCGGGTGGCCGGTCCGAGCCGCTTGGGGGCTCAGGTTCCGTCCAAGACCTTTCGCGCTGCGAACGCAGTGTCCGGCCCCTGTCTCAGCAGGGTTCTATCGACCATCTCCGACAGGCTTCCGTGCTGGGCAATCCCTCGCTGGATGACGACGACGAGCGCCGGCAAGGCCCAGAAGTCTCCGCAGACCCACAGGATCGCCGCGCCGATCTGCTGGTCGGCGAA
>PLDN01000002.1 GCA_003136185.1 Acidimicrobiaceae bacterium
TCCCCTAGAAAGAGCGACCACCGAGTGACCTGCTTGAGAACGACGAGCAGATTCCGCGGTAAGTATCCCGACATCTGGACGAACTCACGAAACCCGTAGTACTCCTGCGTCAGCCGGAGGTCATTCAATATCTGGGCGTACAAGTCGTGCCGATAGTGCTTGTACGACGTCGCAACCTTTCTGCTCTTCTCGTTGCCAGAGAGCAGTCCACCGACGGCGGCGCGGACCGAAGCTGCCGCACCGGACAACTCCTCGCCATCTGCCCACGCTCGATACAGCAGCAGCACCGCGAACTTTTCATGCAGCGGGCTTTCTGGGAACGACACAGCTGACATGACATCAGACGACACGTGCCCGTGATCAGCCACTTGGAGCTGCTGCCGCAGTCTCTGGAGCCACGGCCGGGCGCTGGGGTCATGAGCTGTCTTTTCCCCGGCACGAGCCACAGCTCGATCCTCGATGGATCGGCCATCATCAGCTGGACTCTCAAAAAAGTCGTCGAGGCGCACTCGCGCGCCGATTTCACACCCAGACTCACGCAGTCGTCGCAAGACGATGTTGTTACAAAATGACCCGTATTGGTGTGACTGAGCACGGTACGCATCTTCCAGAACCACGAGATCGAACTCACTACCTTGTCTGTTTTCCTCGCCTGCGCTGAGCGTCGCGTGCGTGCGAAGACCGAAGAGGCGGCTGCCAACAAGGAAGGTCGTTGGGAGCTCCTTCTCGCGAAGCAACGTATTGACGTAACGCTGCTGCTCAGTCGTCAGATTCTCGAACTCGTCCAGAAGGTAAGCAAAGACGACTCCCGACAGGGCAGGAAGGTGCCGAGCTGCCGCGGCTGGCACTCCAAAAACGAGTCGACCGGGGCTGGCGCCTATCCGCACATCAAGTTCGTGAGTCAGCGCCGCGTTGTTGATCGCAAGGTCGAGATCCCTTTGCAGGCACTCGAAGGTAGCACTGAGGTCGTGTGCGGGATTTGTGCCCTCCTTGGTCATCGTGACCTCGATGTCGAAGAGGTCGAGCACCGCCGATGCGAAGCTTGCCAGATCGCCACTGTTGAACTGGGACGGCATGAGTCTCGCGAGGTCGGCGATCAGGTCCACCGTCAAGCGAGCGAGCCAGATGTCCGTGTAGTAGGAGAAGACAGCCGCCCATGTTTCCGGTTCCTGACGCTTACCGGCGAATCGTGAGGAGTTGAGGCCCCCGCAGCGGAAGTAGATCCCGAGGTAACCGTCGGCTTGAACCCCGACGAGAAGATCCTCCGAATGACGCAAGCGTTGTAGGGCATACGAGAAATAGCGCAAGAGGTGCGTGCGGCCACCACCCTTGCCCCCAACCAAGAACGTGGGCATAGGGCTCTTCGGATCAGCCAACGAGACAAAGCCACCGCCAGGAAGATCAACCCATGTGGCCGCTATCTGCGCGTCCGTGAAATCCACTGCCTTCGTCACCTCAAAGGGATTGTCAGACATAGCGCCTCGTCAGTAGATCTTTGGACGTCTCGGGAACGCTGCAATCCAAGGCGGTTGACCTTCTTCATACCAGAGGATGGGCAGGGTATTGTCAGGAACGTTGTGATGAAACGCGAGCAACAGTGCGTCGTCGTCATACCCGAGTGGGCAATCGGGCCATAGCTCGCTTCCGTATGCCCTGGCGATGGCCTCAGACACGACCTTATCGATCCCGTCAGGAGGCTTGCGGAAGACACGAGAGTTAATACCATATGTGTGGTAGGTATCATCCAGTTCGCTGACCGCATCGACATGGTCGAAATCTGATTCCGCTTCGGCCCGCTCCAAGCCAGAGATCGTTCCGAAGAGCACTAGGTATTGAAATTCCAAGGCTCGGCTGCGCCGGGACGCCACGTTCCGCAGGTCGCGAAGCAGCGTGCGGCTGTATTGGACAGACTGTTCGCCGCTTCCACAGAGATCGTCGATGAAGACGACCCGCTTCAAGTTGGGGTCCGCGAAGTCCACCGCGGGATCCGTCACTGCTGAAGTGAGCAACTCGTGCTGATGAACGAAGAGAGTCCTCGGTAGTCGATTCTCCTGTCGGAAGTAATAGAGCAGGTGGGTGCCGCTCTCAGCGGGATTTCCCATGCCAATGAACCGCGTCGCTGCCAACTCGCTGGCAAATCGGGTCTCGACCTCGGCGGCATCGCGGGTACCGCCGAGATCGGCCCTCAAGCGTTGGACGATCGGATAGCGAAAGCAATCGCGAAACATTGCCCGCAGCAGAACCCGCAGCTCCCGTAGGCCGAAGTAGGACACTGAAGCTAGGAGATGGAGGGCGTGAAGTTGCTCAGTAGCTAGGTCTGTCGAATGCCGACCATCAAAATTTGAAAGCCAGGCGTCAATATCCGGAGCCTTGCAATGTCCCTCCCAGAGTCGCTCTGACAAGGTCTTGACACGGCGTACGAGATCGTCGTGCGTGGCCTCGGTGGTCACGCGGCAGGCTTTCGAAGCACGTGCACGGTTTCTGCATGGAGCGGCACGCCGCCGAGCGCGCGCTTGGTCAACAGGACTCGACCCCGGATCGTGTCACGGAGCTGGAGGATTGGCACCATGCCGTATCGAAGGGCGAGCGACTCCAAGTGCGCGTGCGTCTCGATAAGTTCGCCGGCGACCACGTTGGTTCCGGCAATGAAGACGAGGATGCCTCCGGGCTCTAACAACGAGATCAAGCTCTTAAACGCCGTGTCCATTGACCGGAAGTAGTTTGCGTATACGGCAGCACGGACCTCGTCGTCCGAGGCAACGCGGGAGATGTCACGAGCGATCTGACCTGGCGGAGTAGTGAGATCGAGGCACTCGTCCTTATGAAGGTGCTCGCGCCCAATGAGTCCTCGCTCAAGGCCAGCCAGCTCAGAGGAAGTAGCGAGCCCTGTCCAGCCCAGTGCCAGGCTGCTGCTGCGAATGTACTTCTGGGCGGCTCCATAGGGAGGGCTGGTGAGAATAAGGCGCGGTCTCTGGAGACGATTGCTGAGGCCACCCGCGAAGATCGCGGGAGCCTGAGACGCGTCATCGCCCTCAACGACGGTCGAGACCAACGCAGGCTGCGGTACAGCGGCCAATCGACTGGCGATCGATCGGCCAAGAGCGTCGAAAGTCACCCAGACATCACTCGTCGTCTGACCGTCCCCATGCTGCTTCCAGTCCTTCCTTCGAACTGGAACGGGGATACGTGTGTCCCGCAGGCTGCAGCGGTCCGCTGTAAGTGCCAGAGTGACGAGGAGATACTGGTGGACCTCTGTGCGCAGGTCCGCCTCGACAATCGCTCTGTACAACCGCGCCAATGCCCTCTTCACGGGTCCGCTGAACCAGAGATCGACATTTACGACGTCTGGCGTGATGCCAGCTCTCGAGGCCTTCGCTCTAGAGAGTATTTCGCTCAAGGACCTTGTCGCGACAGTCGCGTCGAGCGGTGTCGTCTTGACCTCAGACAGGAGTCGCGCAAAGGGATTGCAATCGATTCCCCACCCATGCACTCCCGCAGCCCGAGCTTCAACTAGTACCGTACCGGAACCACAAAAGGGGTCCAAGACGACGTCTCCCGGCTTGGCGAGCTGCTCGCAGTGCAGGAAGAAACGAGGTATCTGGCGAAGCACGCGAGCTGGGTAGGGGTGAATCGAATGACTCAGATCGTTCACAGGGATCGGACCTACCAACTGGCGGAAGCTCACATCTTGCGCCGACGACGTACGGGCGTACTCTTCCGACAAGAGGCCAAAGGCTTCGCTAGCTCGTCGGGTCTGCGCCGAGGGTCCCGCGCCTGGAAGGGCGTCGGCTTCTGAATGATCTATCCACTTCGGCGCGGTTGCCCGTACGAGTCCAGCCGCAGTCATCTGATCAACGACCGCTCTCGCCGAGGCCAGCGGAGCCTCGCCGAGACATTGGCAACTTCTCGACGTCAGTCACTTCTACGCTGATGGCAGTGGTGATCATGAGTTGGGCGATGCGATCCCCTCGGCGGACCTCGTAGGCCTGCTCTGGGTCGTGGTTGATGAGCACGACAACGATCTCGCCCCTGTACCCGCTGTCGACGACGCCGGGGGCATTGAGAACGGTGACTCCATGCTGCGCTGCGAGACCACTTCGGGGCAGCACGTAGCCGACGTGACCTGCCTCGATAGCGACGGCGATCCCGGTTGGCACCGTTGCGCGCCCTCCCAAGGGCTCCAACAGCACCCCGTCCCGAGCATGCAGATCGATGCCCGCATCGCCCTCGGTGGCGTAGTCTGGCAACGGCAGGTCGGGGTCGAGTCTCTGGAGTTCAAGACGCACGCCCGGAACTCTATCTGCGCACTATCCAGGTGGCTTGTGAGATGGGCTGCTTGAGCTGGACCGGGCGATCACCAGAGCGCGGGAGTCGGCGCGCTCGCTCTGGCGCCCCGCAGGCGGTGCTCACGCTGCTTCGAGCCCATTCCGACGGCTCGTTAGACATCTTGACAGTCCGCCGACAGGACTACAAACCTCACTCTCCGAGATCAGCTCGCAGAGCGGCCACTGAGAGCGGAAGCGCGCTTGTCGAAAGGTGATCGAGCAGCTCGTCGACCGTCGCCGCGGGCGCCCGGAGAGCGGACGCCTGCTGCTGAACAACCGCGGCGACCCGCCCGGGCGCGAGTTCGACGAGATGAAGCACGAACACATCGGGAGTTTGGGCTTCGATGTTGAACGGTTCCAGAGCCGATGCCGGGAAGTCCTTCAGATTTGAGGTGACGATCACCTGGGCACTGCATCGGATCGCTGCCGCCAGGACGTGGCGGTCGTCCGGATCTGGCAGCTTGAGCGCCTCGATCAGCGGCTCATAGCCCACGACGAGACAGTCGGCAACGGCCTCACACATCAGTGAGCGGGTACGCGCCAGACGGTCGGCGTCCAGGTCCGGCCGGCGTCGCAGGATGCTCTCGATCGTCTCGTCAAGGATGCGCTCGGTCCACCGTGCTCGGAACAGACCCGTGGCGCCGAGACGGATGAGGAGGTCCCGCAATGAAGCGGGATGAAGCACGTTTGCGTCGTAGAGGGCCGTGAACGTCATCGACCCAAGTGTCTCAGCTGTCGTACATCCCTAGCGCGGACGCTTCGCGAGTCAGGTCGTCGAGAATCTCCTGGCGCCGCTCGTCGTCGTGGCGCTTGTAGTCGAGCAGGTCAACCAAGAGGACCTTCCGCCGGTTGCCAACGCGCCGATACGGAATCTGCTTCTCATCGAGCAGCTTCACGAGGTAGGGCCGGGAGACATTCAGGATTTCCGCCGCTTGCTGGGTCGTCAACTCGGCGTGCACTGGTGCAACGGTCACGGCGTTGCCGTTGGCGAGCTCGGCGAGGACGTCGACGAAGAAGCGGAAAGCGACGGCGGGGATCACGACTCTGGTCTCCTGGTCGGCATCCTCGGCGCAGAGCTGGACCCGGGCTGTCGGCGTCGGGTGGGCGCGGAGAAACTCGCTCAGATCCTCGACAGCTCGCGCCGCCTCTTCGGCTGCGGTCTTGTCAGGCAGCTCAAGCTCTCGTACGGCGGCTGTGATTCTGGACATCCGATCCCTCTGTTGTCGGTCGAGTTCCCCGGGCACCAGTTTGACGCATCTCCTGCTTATTCGCAATAGCAGAAATAATCGAAACAGACGTACTCATGCTACAGCGGACCTTCTCCGCACCTGTCTATGTCTTAAAATACATATCGCTCGAGGTTTCGGGAGAGAGAGAAGTGGCACGCACGCTGGACGACTACCTACGCGGTTCCGCACGGGCCAACAGCCCTTCCGTCGCCCGAGCGCGGTCAGTGTTCGACCAGGCCTACGCAATCGCGCGCCAGGTCGCCGAGCTTCGTGAAAAACACCACGTGACCCAGCTGGAGCTGGCGGAGAAGACGGGGCTCTCGCAAGCCCAGGTCAGTCGCATCGAGCGCTGAGTCGTCAGCCCGACCAGCGCGACGCTGGCAAAGATCGCAGAAGCGCTCGATGCCGACCTTGCGGGCTCATCGAGCGTCCTGAGCCGAGCGGCCGGGGCAGGGCGGTCGACTGACTCCGCCAGCGTACGCCGCCTGTCCCGGAACCCTCCGTTCGAGTGAGTCAGGAGGCCAGAGCGTCCACGCGAGTCCCCAAAATCGTCTATCTGCTGGTCACAAAGTGGAGCTGACTCATCAGGGCTCCTGAACCTCGGTCCCGAAACCAGTGGTCGATGACCGGGAGGAGCCTCCCATCGCTCTCAACGACGCACTCGGTGACGTTCTCGAGCAAGGGCTGGAGGTCGGTGTACATCATCGGCCTGACGCATTGCTGCCCGTTAGGAACGACGTGGAGCGTGATCGACGATGAGGCCTCAGGCTCGTCGAGGCTACTGAACCGCTCCTCTCGCGGGCCGGCCGAGAACATGAGCACTTCACCGACGAGCCGGACGTCCTTCTTCAGCGCGACGACCGCCTCGCGGGCGAGTCGTCGGACCTCGGCCTCCGTCCAGCGGGCGATGCAATCGTGCCCGGCTATCACCGAGATCGCGGATTCTGGCACTCCGAGTCGCTCAAGCCGCGCACGGACCTCGTCGGGGAATGGATTGACAATCTCGACCCGGACATCCCGGCCTTGCAATGACTCGGTCAGCATGCCCATTACGGAATGGTCCGCCTGCGGCACCGAGTAACCGATCAAGACGAGGCGCTCGGCGACGCTCAATGCCTCAGCGGCCCGGCGCCAGAGTTCTCGCGCGATGGGTTCTCGGAGCCGTTGACCCTTTAAGGCAGCCGGCGGGACAACGAAGACCTCATGACTGGGCAGCTCTTGGCGACGATGAGCCTCCGCCCGATCCCATGGCTCACCGAAAATGCCGGGGAGCCGCCACCGTTTCAGTGTCGAGTTGCCGCCGCCATCGGGAAGCCAATACCAGGACAGCGATCCATGCAGCTTCCAGAGCTTGAATGAGAAGCGTCGTCGTTCATCATCGGAAATAGGATCACCGGCCCAAGTCGATTGAGCCGCCGATTGGATGCTCCGGCCAGGGAAGTCAGCGCACGGGGGCAGCCCAGCCAGGATGTCGTCCTCGCAGACTGTGGTCTCCGCAAACCAGCCTGGACTCTGCAGCCCGAGGGAGTGGATGCCGGACTCGACGAAGTTGTCGTAGTTGAGACTGATGACCTGAGCGCGTAGGACGTTGAGTACCGACAGAAACTGGTAGAACCACTCGTCGACGTCGCCACCAAGAGCTTCCGTCTGCACCTCCCAGAGCACTTCGCAGATGATCCTCGTGACGCGCATGGCGAGCACGCTGGCTTCGGCGACGCCCTCGGCGTCAAGATGCGGCTGACGCTCGGAGAGATACGAGAGCCATTCTTCGAACCGCCCGCCCCTGAACTCACCGACGGGCATTCTCGCTTGATCCTCGGTGGACATGCGGCTGCGTACCATCTCGCCCAACTTGTCAGTCAGCGGGCACGGGTCGTATAAGGCGTGCGAGAAGCCCGCACCGAGGATTACTACTGGCGGCGACCGCTCATCGGACAAGTCGTCCTTCGTCACCACGGATGCCATACAAGCAACGCAATGACGGCGGCCGCCACGGTCGCGAGACCTCCCGCCCAGTACATGACCTTTCTGGCTCTGGACTCCCCGTCGGATGCGACATTGACTTCCGCGGTGCCGCCGGTTGCGGCAACTGCCTGGGCGACCTCCACACGGTTCCTGTCCCCGTGGATCACGATCCTCACGGCTCGATCCGCTAGCTCCTTGCCTGGAACCGCGTGTCCTCTTCCAACGCCGGCCCTCATCTCGGCCACCAATTCGACAAGGTTCGTGTGCACGGTGTCGACAACGCCAACGAGTGAGGTAACGGCGCATCTCCAATAGATGCGTTCGATCGTCTGGTAGTGGACTCCCTTGACTCGAAGCTCGTGATTAGTAAGGGCTGTCAGTGCTGAGCCTGCTGGAATACCGAAATTGACGTGGTCATCCCCTCGCCCGCGTGCTTCCTTGATGGCGTCTGTCAGCTCCGCGATGGGGCCGGGAAGTGGTACTTCTTCCTTAACGACTTTGCGAGCGATGTCAGGCAGCGACGCTGGAGAGATCGGTTGTCCCGTCACGCGATGAGTCATCGTGGCTCCGTCCAGCGCTAGGACGGCCGGAATCGTTCGGTAACCCGGCAGAGTGTCGCCATCGCCGTAGCCCTTCAGTTCGCGGGTAGCCCAGTCGCGAAGAGCGACGCTCCCACTGATCCCGCCGAGAGCGATGCACTTGCGGAGGAGCGCGGGTAAGTCGGGTTTCTCTTGCATCGCCTCCCGCTCGATCTCGGCCAGCAGATCTCCACTCACTTGGCAAAGCCTACGATGCGTCGTAGCGGACCCGATGCCGCGACAGAGCCGCTAGAGGCGCAGGTCTCCCGGCGGCGCGGCGACCTCGACGAGTGGCTGAGGAGACTTGCAGTCGAGTTCGCCGAACCGGATTGCCTCGTCCGAGCTCGTTCGTGCGGGCTCGACTTTGACTGCTGGTCGGTCATCGCGTGGCGCTCCAGACGCAGCAGCGGTCAAGAGGCCAACGCGGCCCTCGTACGGTCGCGCATCTCGGACGCATGCTTGGCGAGCGCTTCGGGATCGGCGACTCGTCCCTCGATTAGCGGCCGAGTGATCCGCTCGCGCTCGGAGTCGGGTAGCGGTTCGAGAGTCAAACGCATGCCCAGCACCGCTGCGACTGCCGCAAGAGTCCCGACCGTTGGGTTCACGTGCCCGGCAGAAAAGAGTCGACGGACGACGGCCGGCTCGGCACTGATCGCACGGGCCAGCTCAGCCTTCGTCAGCCCAGCGGTCTGCCGAGCTTCGTCAAGCTCGTTGACCAGGTTGTCGACCGTGGCAATGCGGACCGACTCGCGCACATACTCCCGGAGGAGCTCGGGGTCCTCCACGTCGCTAGCAAGGTCGTCCCAGAACTGACTAGGTGTGACGGTCATCGCGCATTCCCATCTCGGCGACGAGCGTAGCAAATATGTTACGCAGTCGGACCGAGTGGCGTGCCGGTCGAAGGGCGTGACCCGGTCTCTTATCCCGCGGCCATCCCGCGGACGCCGCCGTTCGCTGCCGTTCGGCAGCGTGTGGATAACTCGATGACCTGCCGTGATGGTTCACCAGAGTCCGCCAAAGTCCGCCATGAACACATTCGCAACGTGGAAGTCGGCAGTTCGAGTCCGCTCACCTCCACCCCCAAAGTTCCAGCTCAGAAGGGTTTAGCTGGAAGTCCCGATAAGGTCGCAAGGTCACGGATGGCGGGATATGACCTTACGTGACCTTATCGGGGAGTACACTGCTGCCCGATGGCACGTCGCAAGCGGCAGCGCGGCCTCCGCGGAGCGGGGGCGATAGACCAGCTCCCGAGCGGCCGGTGGCGCCTGCGGGTGCCGCTCGAAGACGGCTGGCGGCCCACCTACGGCACCTACGCCACCGAGGAGTTGGCGGCCGACGCACAGGCCCGGTGGCAGCTCACCCACCTCCTGCCCGCCGACGACCCACAGCAGGCGGTCGAGATCCCGGTCAGTGTGGCGGTGGGCGGGGTGCGCTGCGACGAGTGGTTCGCGCGGTGGCAGGAAGCCAAGCAGGCCCGGCGGTCGCTGGTGCGGGTGAACAACAAGCGCGGCGGCGCGGCGACGACAGCCGCGCGGGACCGGGGATGCTGGTCGGCGTGGTGGAGCCCGGCAATCGGCTCCGAGCTACCCCACATACTCACCGAGGCAGACATCACCGACGTGCTGCGAGCGAAGGAGACGGCGGGGCGGTCACCGAACACCATCCGGACCCATTGGATCGTCATCAGGGCGTTCTTCGAGTGGCTGGTTTCCGAAGGAGTGCTGCCCGCGAGCCCGCTGGCCAAGGCGTCGGTGGCGGTCGACCCGGCGTTGGACCGCGTGCTGGAGATCGTGGTGCCCGACTTCCGCTACATCGAGATGCTGTCGGACCGGTTGGGGACCGGGCAGGACCGGTTGATCTTCGAGCTGCTGTTGGGCACCGGCGGCCGGCGCTCCGAGGTGGCGGGGATGACGGTTGGAGACGTGGACTTGGCGGCCCGGCGGGTGTGGGTACGCCAGCCGGTCGTCGAGGTGGAGGGAAAGCTGGTGCGGAACGCGGCTCCCAAAGGTGGCCGGCACCGGGCGGTGATCGTGGGGCCGCAGTTGGCGCAGTTGCTACGCGAGCATCTGCTGCGGATGGGGAGGCCGGCGCCAGAGACGCCGTTGATGGCCAGTCCGAAGGGCAAGGGGTTCCGGTGGACCAACTACCTGGCCCGTACCCTGAGGCCGATCATCGAGTCGACCGCGGTGCGCTGGGCTGTCGGGGAACGCAAGCGGCTGATGGACGAAGGGTTGAGCCGAGCGGAGGCCACCGCGGAGGCGGTGGCGGCGGCGCAGAAGCTGAAGAAGCTGACCCCGCATCATCTCCGTCACACGGCCGCCGCCTTGTTGTGGGCGGCGGGGGCCAGCGACATCGAGGTGCAGCTCATCTTGGGCCACGCTGACATCGACACGTCCAAGCGGCTCTACGCCCATCTGTTGTCCGGGTCGGGGGACAGCGCCGCGGCTCGTGTGGAGCAGCTTCGGGAGGCTCGCCGGGCCAGTTGACGGTCGAGCTACGGGAGTTTAGGCGGTGCGTCTCCGGTTGCGTCGACGGTTGCTGTCTATGTAGCCGTTGAGATCGTCTACGTCGTAGCGGGTAGACCCGCCGATTTTCACGATGGGTAGCTCTCCCCGAAAAACAAGCCGTTCCACGGTTGCTCGTGACACGCCGAGATACTCTGCCGCCGAGTCGACCGGCAGCAACCGCCGGAGCCGGTCTCCTGCCGATGCAGCTTCATGTGGCTGCTCCACGCTCATGGGGTGAATCCACTCATGTCCCATTCGGCCTGCGTAGTCATGCCTTGGTCCACGGCTAGTTCCGTGGCGCCGCGATCCGCTCCGCTGACCGATTGCTTCGTCGCTCGAAGCTGCCGTTGGCGGCGGGATGGACCTGAAAGCGCTCCAGGAGCTGCTCGGTCATCAGTGGCTCGCGACGACGTCCGGATACATCCATGTCCGCGACGATCACGTCGAACAGGCGTGGGTGAGCGCCAACCGCCGCCTGGAAACCCGCTTCGCGGAAGGAGAGTGAACCCGTGCACTGGAATATGAGGTTGAAGGCCGCCGAGCGCGGCATCTGGAAGTCAGCCGAGATGCGTCGGCGACTCGCCGACGCTGGCCTGGAGCTGAGCGCCGGGAAGATGTCCGCCTTGTGGGCGGGAACCCCGACCACCATCCGGCTCGACGACCTCGACGTCATCTGTGCCGTGCTCGAGTGCGAACCGACCGAGCTGTTGATCCGCGAACCCGAGAAGCTCGCAGCCCACAAGCCCAAGATCGAACAGACCTCAACCGGTGAGAGGAGCTCGCCGAGGGTGGCGCCGCGGTTCGGCAAGCCCAAGTCCGAACCGCCGTTGTGACCCGCCCGCCGGCGCGCTGCAACGCCTGCCAGGTCAACCGGGTCGCGTGGGTCAGACCGCGCGTCGACTACTGCTACGAGTGCCTCCCGGGCGGGCCGTTCACCCCACCCGCCTGCCGTAAGTGCACATCGGACCGGTATTTCAGCGAGGGTCTCTGCGACGCCTGCCATGCCGGCGCGCCACTGCATCTCGGCTCCTGCCGGGACTGCCTGGCGTGGGGCGTCTATCGCGCCCACAACTGGCGGTGCTGGAGCTGCCGGTGGTGGCAGACCCACTACCCCCTCGGCGACTGCCAATACTGCGGCCGCCACAGCCGTGTCGGAGAGCAACAGGCCTGCCGGCTGTGCATCGAGCAGGCCCGCACGGTTCAAGAACCCGGCCGGGCGATCGACCTTCGCGCCGGGAACCGTCATGGCCAGCAGCTGTTCTTCGCCAACATGGTCTTCCAGCGGCCCCGCACCCCCCGTCTCAGTCCCGCGCCGCGGGACCGCCGCACGGCGAGCGGCTTCCGGCCGCTCGAGTGGCGACAACTCCCCTTGTTCGAGATCAAGCCCGACCCGGCCGTGGTGCGCGAACGAGCCCTGATCGCCGACAGCGACCTGATCCGTCACTGCACCGGCGTGGTGCGCGATCACGCCGCCAGGCACGGATGGTCCAAGCGGCAGGCCAACGACGTCATCCGTTCCCTGCGCCTCCTGCAGGTCCTCCAAGACACCCCCGGCGCGAAGATCCGCGCCACCGACGTGCAGCAGCTGCCCCGCTATGACGGCAACATCAACTCCACCCTCGATGTCCTCGGCGCTGCCGGCATGCTCATCGACGACCGGCCCTCCCACGTGGAGCGCTACTTCGCCGGGAAGACCGCCCGCCTGCCCGAACCGATGCGAGCCCAGCTCGAGACCTGGCTCGGGGTCATGCTCAACGGCAGCAGCCAGGCCCCCCGGCAGCGCTCGCGGGACCCGCAGACCGCCCGCATCCACATCCTCGGGATCACGCCGATCCTCCAGGCCTGGGCCGACGCCGGACACCGGTCGCTGGCCGAGATCTCCCCCGAGCAGGTCCGTGCCGCGCTGCCCGAGAGCGGACCACGACGCAACTGGGCCGAGTACGGACTCCGGTCCCTGTTCAAGGTTCTCAAGGCCCGCAAGCTGATCTTCACCGACCCGACCCGCGGCATGCCGGTCACAGGCGTCAACGCCACCGTGCCCCTGCCCCTCGACACCGAGGCCATCCGTCAGGTGCTGAACTCGCCCGACTCCGCCATCGCGCTGGCCGTCGCTCTCGTCGCGTTCCACGCCCTGACCGCCCAGCAGCTCTCGAGGTTCAAGCTCACCGACATCGTCGACGGACGCCTGTGCCTCGATGGGCGGGACATCCCCCTCGCCGGCCCCGTGCGAGTCCGGCTCACCGCCTGGCTCGATCACCGAGCCCGGACCTGGCCAGGCACCATCAACCCGCACCTGTTCGTCACGAGGAAGAGCGCGCCCCGACTCACTCCCGTCGGCAAGCAGTTCCCCTGGCGCAACACGGACCTCCGCCCGCAAACGTTGCGAGAAGACCGGATACTCCAAGAGATCCACGTCACCGGCGGAGACGTCCGGCGGATCTGTGACCTGTTCGGGCTCAGTATCGAAGCCACGATGCGCTACGCGCTCACCCTCGCGCATCCCGACCTGGAACATCGGCCAACCTGCCAATCTGCGTCTACTCGCTTGGACTGATTGGCGTCTAGAACGATAGACTAAGACCGTGACGGCCCGAGCGCTTACCCGCAAGCTGCGAGAACACGGCTGCCACTCCGTGCGCCAACGAGGATCCCACCAGATCTGGCGGTGCGGAAGCTGCCAGACAGTGATCCCGGTCCACACGGGCGACCTGACGCCCGGAACGCTCAGGTCAATCGAACGCGACCTCGAGCCATGCCTCGGCCCCAAATGGCTCACCAAATGAGAAACGACACCGACAAGAACATGACGGAGGAGAACGTGAAGACTTACACCGCCCGCCTCGAGCAAGAGAAGGATGGGCGCTGGTCGGTCGAACTCGAGGAGGAACCACGCGTCCACACCTGGGGTAAGACCATCGGCCAAGCGCTCACCCGGATGCGCGAGGCCGCGGCCTTGTGGTTCCAAACCGACGAAGCCTCGATCGAGCTCGTCCCCCGACCAGTACTGCCAGCAGCCGCCGACAGGACCGTCGAGCAAGCCCGAAAGGCCCGAGAGCAAGCCCGCAACGCCGACCGCCTGGCCATAGACCAGACCCGGAAAGCAGCAATCGCTCTCACCAACCGCGGGATCAGCATGCGCGACGCCGCAGCGATCCTCGGAATCTCTCATCAGCGAGTCCATCAGCTGCTCACGCCCGAAACGCCATCTCGCCGCAAAGCCGGCTGAGACCACGCACCGGTTCGGGGAACCCACGACGCCGCGTAGGATCTGCACGAGCACCTACCCTTCGGTTCCCGCAAAATTGGCTCCAGAAGCCGGGAACTGACGGGGGTTCGCCGCCATGCGGGCGTTGGTGTCGAACAGCGCTAGCTCGCCGGGGGTGCAGAGGTGGCGGACCATGAACGAGCGCTCCCCGATGCGCCACAGCCCTTCGCCCATGTCGAGCTCGGGGAGCTGGGCGATCTCGGTGGACGACAGGCCGAGCACGCCGCCGGTCTTCTGGGCTTCGCCGGCCTCTTGGGCGTAGATGATCTTGGTCGAGCAGTCGGCCAGTAGGCCGAGGGCGAGGTTGCGGGCCTCGCTGTTGGCGTCGCCCACCGCGTCGAGGTCGCTGAGCCGGTGGATGACCATGAGGTTGGCGATCCCGAGCGCCCGTGACAGCTTCCATTGCGACTGCATCCGGGCGAGCAGGGAGGGTTGGGCGATGAGCCGCCACGCCTCGTCGTAGATCACGTAGCGCTGCCCGCCGCTCGGGTCGGCCAAGGCGGCTTCCATCCAGGCCGACGCGCAGCTCATCACGAGACCGATGAGCTGGTTCGAGCCCGAGATGCGCGAGAGGTCGAGGGAGACCATCGGCAGGCTCGGGTCGAAGCGCACGGTCGAGGGTCCGTCGAACAGGCCGGCGAGGTCGCCGTGGACGAGCCGGGCGAGCGCGTGGCCGGCGTCGCGGCCATCGGTGACGAGCTGGGCGACCGACGAGCCGAGCCAGGCGTCGGTCGGAGCGAACAGCGCATCGACCACCATCGGCAGGATCGGGGTGTCGGTGGCGGCCACCGCGGCGGCGAGCGCGGCGTCGAGGGCGGTGTGCTCGGTCGGGAGCAACGGCCGGCCGAGGGCCGATCCGGTGAGCGAGCCGAGCAGCGCCCGGCGGCGTTTGGCCGTCTCGACCTGCCAGGTCTTGTCGTCGGTGCCCGGTACCCTCGGTCCCTCGTCGAGCGGGTTGAGGCGGGTGGTGAGCGTGCCGCCGAGCTCGATGGCCTGGCCGCCCACGGCACGAGCGACCACAGTCCATTCGCCCTTCGGGTCGCCGGGCACGTAGACCTTGCGGCCGAAGGCGATCGAGCGGGTCGCCAGGCTCTTGGCCAGCATGGACTTGCCCTTGCCGATGACGCCGGCCAAAAGCTGGTTGGGGTTGGTGAGCACGCCGGCGTTGTAGAGGACCCAGGGGTCGTAGATGAATGCCGCGGCCGACCAGGAGTCCTGGCCGATGAACACGCCTTCGGTGCCGAGCCCGGCCTCGGCCAGGAACGGGTAGGCCCCGGCGAGCACGTCGGAGGTCGCCCGGTGCGGCTGGACCTTCAATCGCCGGTAGGAGCGGAGCGCGGCCGGCCCGGCCTCGCCGCCACGCGGCAGGTAGCCCGCGGCCCGCTGCTCGGCCTTCAACGCCTCGATCTCCGCCCGCCGCTTGGCCATGAGCGCCCGGCGCTGGGCCAGCTCGATCCCGCGCGCCGCTCGTACTTGACGGCGCCGCTCGCGCCGGCCGGTCCCGGCCGGGGTGAACAGCCGTGCGCCGAAGGTCCGGCCGTCATCGACCACGACCGGGTTGTCCTGCCCCTCGACCTCCTGCTCGGTCCGGGCCATCACAGCACCGACCGGGCGAAGGGAAGGGCGGAGACGACGAAACCTTGGGACTGGCGACCGTAGAGGATACGGGTCTCGCACGTTGACTGGCCCACGGCCTGCTCGACCTGGGAGACCGCGGCGGCCAGCGCGTCGCGGCTCGGCGCGGTGACGGTCACGAACCCGGAGAACTCCATGTCGACGTGCCCGGCGATGAGCGCCTGCTCGCGGGCCAGGATGTCGTCGTACTCCTGGCGGTCCGAGAGGTCTTCGAGCTGGCCGACCTTGGCCTTCTGGGCCGAGTCGGTGATGGCCTCGGTCTTCTCCTTGCGTATCTGCTTCATGGCCTCGGTGGCGCCGAGCGGTGGGCGACGACGGCGAGAGAGCGGCGCACGCCCTGGGCGAAGACGACCGGGTGCAAGAAGTTGGGCGCGACCGCCTGGCGGGGCCACTCGCTGATCCACAGCACCGTGGAGTAGCCCGAGTCGTGACGCAGGTAGCTCCAGTGCTCGGAGACCCCGACCGGCCCGGCCGTCGTCAACGTCGCCCCCGGCGAGTCAGCCCGGATGGTCGATGCCGGGTCGTATGCCTGGCGGACGACGACCGCGAGTGCTGGGGCGTCGAGCCAGCGGTCGACGTGCAGCTCGGCGGCGCGCAGCGAATACTCGAGGGCGGCCATGTCGCCCCGCAGCACGACCGCCGCCCCCTTCACGCCGCGCCCGGCTTCTCGGATGGCCTTGGCCGCCCGGCGCATGTCGAGGGCCACGGTGATCGTCGTCCGATGGGTCGAGGACCCGTGTGAGGACTGCGCGAGCAGCGCCGCGTAGTTGGTGTCGGCCCACCCTCCGTCGTGGGTGCCGTGGGTGCCGTACCAGCCGGCGACGCCAGTGCCGGGGTCGGGCACGGTGGCTTCGAGGACCTGGACGGCCGCGCAGTGCCCGGACTTCGAGAGCGAGGCGAGCAGCCGGCCCCAGGCAGTGACGCGGCCGTGCTGGTCGATGGGCGACAGCAGCACGTAGGCGGGATGGGTGATCTGGACGGTGACCGAGAGGGTCTGGCGGTGCGGGTCATGGACCATGCACACCCCGGTATCGGGGTCCTCGTAGAAGCGCAGCGCGGCGGCGTCACCGGGGAGGGCCATCGTGCCGGCCGTGCGGGGTGCGGACACCCTCGCCCGGTACTCGGTCTGCCCGGCCGCCTTGCGGGCCGTCCAGTGACCGACGACGGGGACCCACTCGATGAGCGCGAGGCCCTGCCAGGAAACGAACGTGACCCCGAGCAGCGGCACCCACACCAGCCCGCTCGCCACGAGCCCGACCCCTCCGCCGGTGACCAGTCCGACCACCACGACGGCGACGGCGGCACCGGCCGAGACGCAGCGGGGCGTGGACAGGCCGAGCAGCAGCCCGCGGGTGGAGCGGCGGCCGAAGCGGACCGGGGTGGGACCGGGCGAGACGGTGGTGGCGAACGACACGGGGCGAGCTCCTTCCTGGCGGCGGCGGCGGGACTGGCTACGGGGACTTCGGCGGCGCGGCCGGCGGCGGTGACGGTGGCGGTGAGGGAGGCGGACCGGGTCCGTCAGTACGGACCGGGGCCGAGGGCGGTGGCGGTGGACCGGCCGGCGAGCGGGCCCGCGGCCGGCTACCCGTTTCGCTCCTGCTCGGCACAGGTCGCGGTGGAGAAGAGCTGGCCGAGCCTGCCGACGACGCCTCACCGACGTGCGCGATCTGCCGGTCCACCGCGCCCTTGGCGGCAGCGCCCGCCGCCACCGCGACCCCGATCGGCCCAGCCGCACCAGCTGCGCCACTCGCGGCCCCACTCGTCCCCGAGGTGGTGCCATTCCCGGCCGATGCTGCAGGCGCCGGGCCAGGACCGGCCGGACTGGACGTCTCGCCCTGGGGAGCCGGGGTGGCGGCCCGGCTGCCTGGAGTCCCGCTCGACCCGTTGGAAGCGGCTCCGCCCCGAGCCGAGCCGGCCCCGGCCGAGACGCCACCGAAGCGGGCGGCGAGGGCGTGGACCTTCTGCGGGGCGGCGGCGACGGTCTGCGCGCCGGCGATGGCGGCTTGCGCGTGGCCGTGTATCTGCTGGAACTGGTCGCCGCCGAAGTGGACGAGCTTGATGGCGAGCCACGGCGCGAACCCGCCCATGAGCAAGATCAGCGCGCCGATGATCGTCTGGGTGATCGTCTGGGTGACTGACGCACCGCCGCCGGGACCGGTCACCTCGCCGAGCCCGTTGGTGAGGACGCCCAGTCCGATGACGAAGATGATGACCAAGATGAGCTTGGAGACGATGAGAGCGACCATCGTCTCGGTCCACTTGCGGACCCACGAGGCCGAGATGTCGGCGGTGGCCCCGGCGAAGGCGAGGGGGGCGAACACCGCGGCGACGATGATGAGCAGCTTGCGGACCATCATGGCGCCCCACACCACGACGACGGCGCCGAGCACGATGAGCGCCAGCAGCAACATGGCGGCGGGGTTGGTGACCGCGGTGATGCTCGTGGCGGTGAGGATGGCCGAGCCCATCTGTTGGATCGAGTCGCCGGTGGCGACCTGGACGAACCCGGCCGAGAGACTGTCGACCGCGGCGAGCAGCAAGACCGTGATGGCGATGGCCGCCACGGAGCCGAGGAAAGCGACCAAGAGCCCTTTGACGCCGCGGGCCAGACCGGCCCCGTCCCGGCGGAGCACCGAGGCGATGATCTGGATGAGGAACAGGCCGGTGGCGACGACCACGGCGAGGGTGGTCACGATGGCCAGGTCGTGGGTGAACGCCGAGCCGGAGAGGCTGATGGCGGTCGCCCCGCTGATCTGGCCCCACAGCCAGTTCACCGCGTCGCCGGCCGCGGTCCCGAAGTCCTTGGCGATCGCGCTGAACGCCGAACCGGCAATGGAGCTGGCGGCGGAGCCGGCCAGGTCGGACAGGCAGGCGCCGGGGTCGGTGAGCGAGCAGCCCATCAGTTCGCCGTCCAGTTCCCCGCAGCCACCGCACCGTAGCCGTGGACGTGCGCGGCCGATCCCAGCGTGAGGGTGAGGGTGAACGACACCGGGGTCGTCGCGTGGCCCTTGGTCGTGACCGTCATGGTTCCGGTGACGGTCTCGATGGTCATCAACGGGTCGGCCGGCTCCCAGCCTTCGGAGACGATCTGGGTCCAGTCGGGGTCGACCTGCGCCTGTACGTCGGTGACGGTCTGCACGACGCCGTTCTTGGCGTCGACCGCCCACTGTGCCGGCGAGGGCACCGAGGACGGGGTGCCGCCCGGCAGGTTCGGGTCGGCCAAGGAGAGTACGAGGGCCTTGCCGGCAACGTCTGCGGGGACGCCGGGCAGGGTGTTGGGGGCCTTCCTCGTGCTCGGCCCACGCCAACAGCGCGGCGCGGGACTGGCTGGCGTAGTTCGTGTCCAACAGCTCGGTGGCAAAGGCGATGGCATAGGCGGTCGGGTCGGAACGGTCCACGGTCGGGATCGACGGGTACGCCCCCGAGACCGCCGGGGCGGCCACGCTCGTCTCCTCGGCCGCCGCGATGGAGGCGGGGGTCTCGGCCTGGGCCAGCTCGGCGTCGATCTGCTCTTGGATGGCGGTCTGCGGCGGCTTGATCGTCGGCGTCCGAAGCAGTTGCCGTGGGGGTGCCGACGTGGTCGTGCTCGGCGTCCGCCGGCCCGGACGGGTGGCCGGCGGCCGAGAGGCGGTCGGGTGCCCACCGCGGCTACCAGCGACGACTAGGACGCCCGAAAGAGCGAGGACGATGCACACGGCGAGCGCGAGGACGAGGCGGCGGTGGAACGTCCACAGCGAGCGCATCAGAGACCCTTGCCGGTGGTGACGAAGAAGTCCACGAGCACGTTGGCGCCGCCGATCAAGATGGCGGCCACCAGCGCCACGAGGACGCCCGTCTTTCCCCGGCTGGCCAGGCTCGGGTTCGAGCTGTGCGACCCGATGGCCCACACGATCGCGGCGATGACGAGGCCGGCCACACAGGCGATGAGCCCGATGGAGAGCAGCGCACCTACGATGTTGCTGAGGCTGCTGATCCCCGGCAAGCCCGTCGTGTTCGGGGACACGTCCGCGAGGATCGCTGGAGCGGTGGGAAGCATGATCGTGGCCCCCTGGCGTTGGTGGCTGACCCGAGTGGTCCGCGCATCGCCTCGTCCGACCGGTGGCCACCATCACCCCCCTGCGCGGTTCGAGCAGCGGGTTCAGCCGAGGTGGCGGATGCCCGAGAGGCCCCCGGCGACGAAGTTGGCCCAGGTCTGCACGATGACGCCCTGCTGGGGGTCGACGGCGGAGAGCACGAGGCCGTAGCCGATGGAGATGCCGACGTGGCCGGGGTTCGCGAGCGTGCCGTCCGAGCCGGGGATCAGCACCAGGTCGCCCGGTGAGATGGCGGCGTAGCCGGTGACGGGGGTGCCCTCGTTGATCTGGTCCCCGGTGTAGTGATCGAGGGTGACGCCGGCCTGCGCCCAGGCCATCATCGTGAGCCCCGAGCAGTCGAAGGCGTTCGGGCCGGCCGCCCCCCACACGTACGCGTCGCCCAGCTTGGAGACGGCGTAGGTGATGGCGAGCGTCTCGGCCGGCGTCGCATCAGAGGGGATGGTGTAGCCGGTCGGGAGCCCGTACTGGCTGGCCGGGCCGGCGGGCACAGCGCCGTTCTCCCCGCCGCAGCCCTGGGCGTCGGAGAGGGCGGTGATCGCGGTGAGGAACGTGCCGGCCAGAGCCCAGTTCGCCTCGTAGTTCCCGCCAAGCACTGCCGATCCGCCGTTGGCGGCAGAGGGTACGCCGCTGAACGCCGAGTTCTGCACGTCCTGGGCCGCCACCCACGGCGGGATGCTCTGCCAGTTGGCCACGGCCAACAGGTGCTCGATGAACATGCCGCTGGCGTCGGTCGGGTCCTGCTCTTGCGCGCCGGTGCCCCAGCCGGCCGCGGCCCGCTGCTGGAACAGGCCGAGGGAGCCGTCGTTGCCCGACTCCGGGCCGAGATTGTTCAGGCCCGACTCGGTGTAGGCGGTCATCAACGCGATCTGCGCGCCCTTCCCGCCAGCGCCGAGCGCGTCGGCCGCAGCGACGACGGTCTCCGCGTTCGACGCCTGACCGGTGGCCACGCACTCGTCTTGTTGGAGCTGGCCGAGGACTGAGACCGCCGCCGCCCCCTGGGCGGCGGCCGACGAGCCGGCTCCGCCGGCCAGGGTCACCAGCCCGAGCACGAGAGCGAGCAGCGCTGCGGCGACCCCGGCGCCTGCCACCTTCGCACCGCTGCCCATGCCCCGACCTCCCGAGACGGCCCCGCCCGGGTGGCAAGGCTCCGCCTCCACGGCGAGCGTGCGGCCACCGACGACCCCTGGGCAGGGAGAAGGGATCAGATGGCCTGCGCGAGCCCGGAGCGGTCCGGCTCGGTGACCACGGCCAGCTCGAAGGTGTGGCGGA
>PLDN01000179.1 GCA_003136185.1 Acidimicrobiaceae bacterium
CGATGTTGCTGAGGCTGCTGATTCCCGGAAGGCCCGTGGTGTTCGGGGCCACGTCCGCGATGATTGGCGGGCCAGTAATGGGAAGCACCGTGGTGTCCTCCTCGGTTGATGGCTGACCCGAGTGGCCCGCGTGTCTCCTCGTCCGATCGGCGGCCACCATCGCCCCCCTGTGATCTCCGGCCAGTGGGTTCAGCCGAGGGAGCGGATGCCGGAGAGCCCGCCCGCGGTGAAGTTCGCCCAGGTCTGCACGATGACGCCCTGTTGTGGATCGACGGCCGAAAGCACGAGGCCATTGCCGATGGAGATGCCGACGTGGCCGGGGTCCGCCAACGTCCCGTCCGAGCCGGGGATCAGCACCAGGTCGCCCGGCGAGATCGCGGCGTACCCGTCGACGGGGGTGCCCTCGTTGATCTGGTCGCCGGTGTAGTGATCGAGGGTCACGCCAGCCTGTGCCCAGGCCATCATCGCCAACCCGGAACAGTCGAAGCTGTCCGGTCCGGCTGCCCCCCACACGTACGCGTCACCGAGCTTGGAGATGGCGTAGGTGATCGCCAGCGTCTCGGCCGGCGTGGCGTCGGAGGGGATCGCGTAGCCCGTCGGCAACCCGTACTGGCTCGCCGGTCCGGCCGGCTCGGCACCGTTCTCCCCGCCGCAGTTCTGCGCGTTGCTGAGCTCGGTAATTGTCGCAAGGAACGTGCCGGCCAGGCTCCAGTCCGCTTGGTAGTTGCCACCAATCACCGAGGAGTTGCCGTTGGCGGCCGACGGCACGCCGCTATACGCCGAGTTCTGCACGTCTTGGGCCGCGACCCACGGCTGGATGGTCTGCCAGTCCGGGACAGCGAGCAGGTGCTCGATGAACAGGCCGGCGGCGTCAGTCGCGTCCTGTTCCTCGGCGGCCGTGCCCCAGCCCGCTACGGCCTGCTGCTGGAACAGCCCGAGGGAGCCGGCGTTCCCGGACTCGGGGCCGAGGTTGTCGAGGGACGATTCGGTGTCGGCCGTCATCAACGCGATCTGCGCGCCTTGCTCGCCCGCTCCGAGCGCTTCGGCCGCGGCCACGATCGTCTCGGCGTTCGATGCCTCCGCAGCGGTGAGGGTCGCGACGGGGCCGGTGGCCACGCATTCGTCCTGTTGGAGCTGGCCGAGGATCGAGACCGCCACGTCCCCTTGGGCAGCGGCCGACGAATTGATCCCGCCGGCCAGTGTCACGAGGCCGAGGACGAGGGCCAACAGCGCTCCGGTGACCCCGACACCCACCTTCGCACCGCTCCCCACGACCGAACCTCCCGAGGCGGACCCCGCTCGATCGGCGGGACCTTCGCCTAGCGAGGCGAGGGAGCGACCATCGCCAACCCCCGAGGGTTGACCGGCCCGAGAGGGCTAGATGGCAGTCGTGGCTCGGGAACAGTCGGCGTCGGTAGCGCCAGCCAGCTCGAAGGCGAGGTGAAGGTCGTCGCCCCTCCGGCAACGGTCGCGCATTCGTCTCCGACGCCGGTCGGTAAAGGCGAGCATCGTGGGGCTGAGCGCGGGCAGGTCACCGCGCCAGTCGGCCGCGATCTCGTCAAGGATCGCGGCCGGAGCAAGGCCGCTCATCTGACGCCATAACAGTGCGGAGAGCGGGTGGTGGTCGGTGCCGAGCAGGAGATGCGCCAAGGCAACGCTCGTCGGGTGCGGTAGGTCTCGGAACACGTCGGTGATCCGGTCCAACTTGTTCGCGTGGCGCGTCGGGCGAGCCGCAGCGAACAACGCCAGCCCGGCGAGCCCGTCGGGCAGCTAGACCGTGCCGCTCTTGACCCGGACCGCGTTGAGGTGATCAACCGCGAGGTCGATGGAGCGGTCCAAGAGCGCAGCTGCCGCCGAGGTCACCATGTAACCGTGCTCACCGAGCGCCAAGCGCAGGTCCGCGACGACAGCCCGGCCGAGCGTGGACGTGACCGATCGAGTCGGCGTGCTCTCGTCGGCTGGCTCGAACCCGAGGGCGTCGTAGCTCACGAGACGAACGGCCTGGCCGAGATGGCGGTGGGCTTGGTAATGCTCGCCGCGCTTTCCGGCCTTGGCGACGACGGCCACCAGGTGCTCGCTGCTCCACCCACCGTCGCGCACGCGGTAGGCGGCAGCGATAGCTGTCCGTGCCATTGTGTCCACCCGGTCGAGCATCTGGTCCGGCCACGCCGCCATGACCCAAATCGTGACCGCCTCGTAGACAGGATCAGCAATGATCGACGCCCATGCCAGATGCGCGTCGGCGCCCCGCCTCGACATCAGATCGGTAGGGATCGTCGCCGGGAGCAGCGCGACGATGATGGCCTTCAAGTCCTCGGGAGAGCCGGGCCGGAGGACTGGCCGTTCGCTCCGGGCTCCGCCGGGCCTTGGCTGTTCCCCCAGTCCTGCGGCGAGCGGCGGCGGCGCGAGAGCCACCGCGATGACCTTTTGTCGGCGGAGAACAATGGTCATCCGTCAGATGAGACCACCAAACATGCAGTAGTCCTGCGACAAAACTGCGGTAGTACAAAGCTGCGGTGTCGCTCCAACGAGACCGCGCCGCATAGACCGAGAGCTGTTTTCGGACACGGCCTTTGGGACGGGTTTCTAGCCGCGTTTGGTTCGTCGGTGGCGGATGGTCAATAACGGTCGTTTATGGGAACCGAAGTCATCGCCCAGTCACTGACGCTACTAGTCTTGTTGTTATGAGTCCCGTCAAGCCACCCGACTACGGCGACACCGCGCTCGTTCTCGGAGCGGTGGACCGCTCAGGCGGGGTCGATCTGCACGAACAGGTCGCCGCCGAAATCC
>PLDN01000176.1 GCA_003136185.1 Acidimicrobiaceae bacterium
CTCGAGGAGATCGTGCTCGCCTATCTGCGTGAACAGAGCACCGGCACCCTTTCTGAGGTTCGCGCCGCCGAGAGCGTGGAAGGACAACAGCGATGATCGAACCGGCCTGGCGTTTGCAGCGGCTGGTGTTTCTCGTCGCGCTCGCGGTCGTCGTTGCCTTCGCGACCTGGCTCGCCGTCACCGGGTCGCTGCAGGCGGCTGCCTGGACGAGCTACAACGTGACCCACCACTGCGTAGATGTGGTCGCGACCAGCAACAACTGCTTCGCCCTCGGGCAGAACTACGAGAATCTGGACCGCTTGGCTCGGGTGAACCTCGGCTTAGCCGTAGCGATGCCGGGCCTTCTCGGCCTCGTGCTCGGTGCACCGCTCGTCGCTCGGGAGATCGAGCAGGGGACGAACCGCCTCGCGTGGACTCAGTCCATCACGAGGACACGGTGGCTCCTCGTGAAGCTGGGCGTAGGTGCGCTTGCCTGCTGCGTCGTCGTGGGTGCAACGACACCCTTGCTCGAATGGTGGACCGGCGCCATACACCGGGGCGCTCGTGTAGTGCCGTCGCTGTTCGATATCTCCGGGTTCGTCGCCGTCTCCTATGTGCTCTTCGCTTTCATGCTCGGAGCAGCGCTGGGCGCGCTCATCCGCCGAACCGGATGGGCATTCGCGGTGGGAATTCCCCTTTATGCGCTCGCCAGACTCGGAGTGCAGAACTTCGCTCGGCCAGCTCTCGTCTCACCCTCGACAGCGGCCGGCTTCCCCGCGAACGCGTGGATTCTGCAGTCGGGATACGTGCCTCTTGGTCGTTCCAGCCCCGCAACTGGACAGACGTGGGAGAGCGGCTACCAACTGGTCGCAAACTGCCTATCGAAGGTCCGCGCTGTGAGCCTGGCCAATGAGAATCGTTGCATCGCGCAGAACAAGCTCCATTACCTCTTCCAGTACCAGCCGACGAGCCACTTCTGGACCTTGCAAGGCGCCGAAAGCGCCATCTTTGTTGGGGCCGCCATCGTGCTCCTCGGGGTCACGGTGCTCGCCGTAAGAAGATGGCGAACCTAGCGGAGAGGTTCGGTAGGGAGTTAAACGTCCGACGGTCTTCGAACGTTCGACCGCCTCGAGCCAGAACGACGCCTTCGCTCGGCTTCGGGCAAGTAGGAGTCGCACGCTTCTAATCGGTCGTTTGCTATACGCCCGTGCAGAAGGAATGCTCAGCAGAGCGCCGATGACCACCCAGAGCAAGCCTCGGCGCCTCCCCCAGCACAAACTCCAGGGCCGCAAGCCCGCCCTCCCATCGCTGACGGCTAGTCACGGTCATAAGGATGTCCGGGTCGTCGAGGTCCGCCCGAACGTTCTCCGCCAGCTCGGCGATCTCGGCGGTGGTGAGAGGAGAGGGCACAGGGCCATTGTGGCGGCAGCAAGGGGGGAGGGCATGGTTACGTGCTGGTTAGCGCCAACGTGAGCGCTTCCTCAAGGTCTCGGGCAAGGATCAGCGCGTTGGCACGTTGCTCCCAGTCAGGAGGTACACCAGCGTCCGCGAAGCTGCCACGTGAGCCCCTCGTGGGCGGCGTCGTCGGCACCAGCCGCAAGACAGCGATCATGCACGAACACCGAGAACTCCGAACTCGATGTGACCGTCTTCCCGAAGAGCCGCCTCTCAGCGCCTGGTAGGCCAAGCATGACCCACTTGGTATTGGGCTCGGAGTAGGCGACCTCCTCGCAGCAAACGGGGCACCGGAGCACCTCGGACAACACCAGAGCCTGAATCGTCGAGGTGTGGCGTTCCCGCAGGCTCGGTTGCCGACCCGTGACTTCGCGATCCTCATCACCAGTCGAAGCTTCAGCCACCTTATCCATTGTGCCAGTACCGCACTGGCACAGAACGCTCGCCGAACGCCGAGTCGCCAGGCTGGGCTTGCGGCCCAGATCGACGGTTATCGGAAGGGCTGCGGGCGAAAGCCTCACGGAAGGAGACAGCTGTATGGGAGGCGCTAGGGCCTGCTTCCCCGCCACCGCCTACGAGATCGACTGGAGCCTCTGCCCTTACCCGCCCCGTAGATCGAGCACCTGAACCACCGCTGCACCCTTGCCGCGTGCCGACACCGCCTGGCTGGCTGGCTGACTGACCCGCTGCCCGTGCGTCCTGTCGCCTTCTGGAGGTCTGGGCTATCCCGTGTCACCCCTTCAGGGCGCCCTCTGCCCGGCCCTGGCGGAGCATCGCCGCGACGCTCAACGGCGAAATGAGCCGAGCAATTCTGGAGATCGAACAACCCGAACGGCGTCAGGCGAGTAGGCAACTGCCACGGCCCCTAAGCGTGTATCTCAGAACCTCTGGACGGGTTCATTGTGCGCCTTGTCCCTGAACCCTCTTGTCGGCCTTGCCTCCGAGCAGTAGCCTCGGCACGCCGGGAAGCCATCCGGCGGCAGATTGGGGGGACAGAAATGGCACAGCCATCACATGCCCGCAGGGCGACGACGCGTGTCAGTCTGACGCGAAGGTTCGTACAGGGGGGCATGCTGGGTGCCGTCGTGACGCTCGCAGCGGGGTTAAGCGTCCCGACCCTGGCGCTGGCGGGTACGGCCGCGCAGCGGAGCAATCCCGCCCTCGTCCGGGCCGTGGCGAGTGCCGGGGCGCAGCTCAGGGCACATACACTGGGCGGCACGCGCTCTGCGCTCTCGGCGAGCTCCACCAGTGCCCGAGGCCTCCCACGAGCGGTTCCCGACCCGGGACCGACCTCTGACGAACTCGAGGGAGCTGCCTGCCCCTCGGCCAGTCGCTGCTGGGCGGTCGGCTCTTACAACAACGCAGCGGGGGCCGGCCTCAACGAGGCCCTCTACTGGAACGGTGCCACTTGGTCGCAGGCGAGCACGCCCAACCCGGGCGGAACGCTCAGCGGGGACTATAGTTTGCTGGATCGCGTCGCCTGCACGTCGCCTACCCGTTGCTGGGCGGTCGGCGACTACACCAACAGCGCGGGGGCTCGGCTCAACGAGATCCTCCGCTGGACCGGCGCCACCTGGTCGCTGTCCACCACGCCGAACCCGGGCGGAACCGCCTCCAACGATGCCAGCTATCTGGAGGGGATTTTCTGCACGTCGGCCACCAACTGCTGGGCGACCGGCTACTACCAGAGGAGCGTCGGAGGCGTGCTGAACGAGATGCTTCGCTGGAATGGGACAACGTGGGCCCAGGTCGCCACGCCAAACCCGAGTGGAACCGCCAGTAGCGACGGCAACGAGCTGCTAGAAGTCGGCTGCTCGGGGTCCGCCGACTGTTGGGCCGTCGGCATCAACACCAACAGCGCTGGGGCTGACTTGAACGAGATCCTGCACTGGAACGGCGCGAAGTGGTCCACGGTCGCCGCCCCCGACCCCGGTACGACGGCCAGCGCTGCAGAACAGGTCTTGTTCAGCGTGACATGCGCTTCGCCCAGCAGCTGCTGGGCGGTCGGCGGCTATGAGACCTACTCCCTCAACCCGCAGATCCTCAACCAGATCCTGCACTGGAACGGCACGAAGTGGTCCACGGTGGCCAACCCGCAGCCCGGCGTGGCGGCGAGCAGTCCCGGTACCTACCTCGAGGGCGTTCGTTGCACCTCGGCCGGCAGCTGCTGGGCAGTCGGGAAGTACACCAATCTTTACGGGGCGACGGTGAACCAGGCACTGCATTGGAACGGCTCCAGTTGGTCCCTCGTCTCCACACCCAACCCAGGCGGCATCTCCGGCAAAACCGACAGCAGCATCCTCGTCGGCGTCGGCTGCGGCTCGGCCGGCAGCTGCTGGGCGGTCGGAGAGGCGAACTCGCTCAACGAGGCGCTCCACTGGAATGGGAGCAGCTGGGTCACCGGTTAGCGCTGGCGGGCGACCGCTGACATTGCAGCCCCTCGCGAGTCCCCCACGATGACGTCGCCATGCCCTGGTGCTGACGTCGTGTCGGAATTGAGAGGGGACGGGTGAGCAAAGCCGCTTCACTCTTCACTCCAAGAGACGTTGCTCGCGTCGGGTGCGTCGTCACCGAGAACCCTCCCGGCGGGTGCCTCCAAACAGCACGTCGGCATACCGCTTGCGAAACCATCGCGTCGTTCGAGCCGCTCACCCGCCCCGTAGATCGAGAACCAACCACCGGCGCAGCCTCGCCTGGTCCCGAGACCGCCTCGCTGACTGAGCCGCCGCCCGCTGCCTGGTGCCTCCCTCCGGACTCGGGATCTATCTCAGCTTGCCCTCTGCACGGCCCTGGCGGAGCATCGCCGCGACGGTCAGCGGCGAAATGAGCCTGCCGCGAAAGCCGAAGACGTGACCATGAAACCTGTCGACATGCATGCCGCGCCCTGCGAGGTAGTTCGCCTCCTCATCGGTGAAGCTCGGATCGCCATGAGGGTGCGCAGGCCAGCCGTCATGTTCGTGTAGTCCTAGCCCGTTGCTGATGGCCTTGGCGAGGTCGGCGGGGGACGGCTCTCCGCCGGAGGTGGTGCCGAAGAACAGCCAGAAGACAACTCCTTCGCAACCCGATGGCTGCGCTCTGTCGTGGGGACTCGCCGTGGACCCCTACCTACTCGTTCAAGAACACAACCGTTTGCAACTTCCGCCAGGCGGCGCAGCGGCTGGGTCCCATGGTCCAAGGTACGGCATCAAGGGAGGGGTGCCATGAGGCGACGGGGAAATGCGCTTAGGTGTAGCCACAGGTGTAGCCATCACTCGCGGTTTCCAGCGGAGCCTGGCAAATCTGGATGTACTGAAGCACATGGTCAGCGGTCTACAACGGATAACCGCGGACAGTGGCAATGCCAATAAACTTGCATGACGCGCCGGGGGTCAGAGGTTCGAGTCCTCTACGGCCCACGCAATGATCTTCACGAAAGATCGCCTTCGGGTTCACCGAAGTCGCTGAACCGAGTGCTATTCAAGCATTCGGTTGTATCACTGTCCCCGGATGGGCGTTCGGCCCGTTCGGCCTACGTTCGAAGGCGTCAGCGATCAGAGCTGAGCCGGATTCGGTTCTTCTGGCGCCCGATCGGCGCAGATGAGCGTTCGTTTATCCGGGACCGGCGGGGACCTTCTTGAGCGGCGGGTCCTGCGGTGCTTGTTCGTGGCGCCGCCGCCTGCGCCGTGTCCGTGGCACGAGCCCCATGGCATCACGACGGGCCTCTTGTGCTCGGCGACGCTCGAACGACTCGGCGATCCTGACGTTTCTCACGACGACTGCGAGGGCGTACATGAAGGTGTTCTTGGCGAGACCGAACAACCGGCACCATCCCCGGCGGACGCCGCCTGTTGACGGGTCTGTCATCGAGGCATAGGTCCGTTCTGCTGCTGTGCGCCGTGCGTAGGAGACCCGGTGTGCGGCACTTGGGTAGTCATGGGCCTGGCGGGTCTTGTCGTTCACCTGCGGTGGGACCGTGATCGTTTGTTGTCGACAGCACGCTTCGAGGTTCGGGCCCGGTGGGCTGAGCACGCTCGGGCGGTCGGCTGAGGCCGCCATCGAAGCGGGCTTCAGTGGACACCGCAGCTTCCCGGCCACGGCCGGGCAGCACACGCGCTGGTAGCCGTCACCGTCAGGGGACGTGACCGGTGACAACTTGTAGCGAGCGAGCTCTGCACAGGCGGCGTCGAACGAGGCGGTCTCGTCTTTGCTGGCCCCCCGATGAAGCGGTCCGAGGCCCAACAGTGCAGCTGGGGTCGCTGGGCAGTAGAGCTGGCCGTTACAAAGGACCGCTCCTTCGTAGGTCCCTTGTGGGCCGCGGTCGTTCGGGTGCAGGTCCATCACGAGACGAGCACCGGCTCTGCGAAGCGGGTTGGCGAAGTTCACCGGGTCACGATGGGAGTACCCGCAGTCACCGAGCACGTCGCCTAAGCCGATGCCCTCTTCGGCCGTGCGTACGAGGGTTCGTGCCATCACCGCTGCTGGGTCGAGGCGTGGGGCCTCGAATGCGATGCGCCGGACGAGCTCAGGCACGACGTCACCACCCTCGTCACGCACCATCGTCGCCACCTGGGCGTAGTAGCCGAAGAACAGACAGTCCTTTGCCCCAGGTGCGTTCCGCTTGGCATGGCCGAAGGAGGCGTCGGGGTCATTGGCGGGCTGCGGGTCGTCTTTGGCACGTGGCCGTGACCAGGTCTCGTGATCGGTCCAGTCGATGGCGAGCGATGTCGAAGCGGACTTGTAGGGCTCGCCCACACTGGCTTCGACGAGGGCATCGGTCACCTGGTGAAGTGCTCTTTGTCTCGCCTCGGCCTGCACCGAAGCACGTGCCGCCTCGAGATGTGACCGGCGGTCGTTCTCTTCGACCCCTTTGAACGACGGCACGGGAGTGGGGTCGATGCTGGTACACATCACCGAGAAGGCGTCGGAGAACTGGCGGTAGGTGGCGAGGTGGTACTCGCCTTCGGCGTCGACAACAGCGAACCCGAGGACCACCTGGTCGGCGAACGGCAGTGCCGACAAGGCTCGGTGAGCGGCGCTCAGCTGGGCCGGGCGTCCTTGCTCGAAAGCGAGCATCACGCCCAAGATGACCGTGCGCGCCGGTAGCTGGCGGGGTCGTCCACCTGTTGGCATCGCCTCGTCGAACATGCCAGCCACGCCCGAGTCAGAAAGGATCGCCTCGTAGGCCGCCAAACGGCTCTGCCGGCTCAGGGTCGCGTCCGAAAGAGTGCCACCAACTCTTGTTCGCTCGGTGGCGCCAGTGTGGACACGACGTCGCCGAGGCGCTGGGAACAGCTCATCCCGGCTGCATCGAGAAAGCCCCGCAGCCCGATCAACCGGGCACACTCAGACAGCCACGTCGATCTGAGCCGCCCGGTGTCGATGCGTTCGAGATGGATCCCACCAGAGAGTGCCGAGACGAGCGGCGCCGTGACATTTCGCCGTGCCGGCTCCTCGCCGCCGGTCACGTACCCATTGCCAGCGAACACCGCCGAGTCGACAACCAGCTCGTGATATCTCTTCAGTACCGGGACGACGCGGGCTCGTGTGCCGCCGACGACAACGACCAACCCGCCAGAGCGACAGATAACGTCGTGTCCTCGTACGAACCGGAGGTCGTGTCCCATCAGCCCCGCACCTGCCCCGAGTGAGATGAGACCGACCGCCCGCATCTTCCGGGCACGAGTCGGTTGATTCTCCGCGAGAGCGAGGTAGGCATCGATCTCGGCCTCGCTATAGGGCTTCTTCGCCCGTTCGCGTGACAGCGGCACCGGTCCGGGCTGTGGCGGTGCGAGCACAACGCGGGCGATGAACCTCAGGTTCGATCGGAGCGTCCGCGTCGTCGCCGGAGAAAGGCCCGACGTTCCGACCGCGATGAAGCGCTCGATCACCATCTCGTGAAAGAGCACCTCTTTGTCACAGCCGTAGCCGACGAAGATCCCGAACGAGCAGAGCTTCGAGGAAGCGAACAACAGCGCCTTTGCTCGGGCTGCACTCGGTGGCGCCACCTGTGCGACGACCTCCCGGGCGAACTGCCCTGCCTCGGGGGAGACCGAGACCGGCGAGTACGAAGAGATGGCACGATCAACTGCTGGGGCGAGACACACCGGGCTCGTCGTCGACACCACACAGTGTTTATACTGTGTAGAATGACCGACGTGGTGGACCCTTCGATGCGAAGGTATTGAGGTGCCCCCTGATCAGGCTCAGGTCGCTGAGGCTCGTCGCCTCCGGGCCGCCATCGCAGAGACCCTCGACGAGGCCGGCTTCGTGCTGCCCGGCTCGGTCACGCGTCGCGAGATGCGCTGTGGGCGCCCGGACTGCCGATGCCACGACGATCCCCCGCGACTGCACGGTCCGTACTGGTCGTGGACACGGAAGGTACGCGCGAAGACCGTCACCAAGCTCCTTTCCGAGGAACAGCTCGAGGACTACACCGCCTGGATCGACGCCTCCCGGAAGGTGCACGAGCTCTTGAGAGCCCTCGAGGCTCTGAGCGTCGGCGTCGTCGAGGCCGATCCCAGAAGGCGCAGCTGAGCCCTCGCCCCTGTGGACAAAGCGTGGTCAGGAGAGCCTTATGGCGTGGGCGGTGGTCCCATCACCTCGCTCGTTACCTGCTCAGACCCTTCAGTGAAGACCTCACGCACCCGAAATTCTTCACCGAAGACCACTCATCTTCACCGAAGGGTGTCTCACTCCCGATCTTGGTGAGGATGTCCCTTGGTCGATCCCGGTTCGGGCAGCCGCTGGCACTCGACGACGTCCACGGCCTTCTCGTACGCGGCAGCGGCAACCTCGAGGTCGCCGACTAAGGCGTCGCCTTGGGACAGTAGCTTTCGACGAGCGTGCGTCCGCCCGCGTACCCGACGGCAACGAACTTGCCAGTTCCCGGAATCGCGGCGACACCCGAGAGGTCGTCCTCCCTGGACGAGGGATTCGGCGAAGCAGCAAGCGACCACCTGGACCCATTCCAGTGCTCGACCAGCGTGCGGAACAAGGCTGACGGGGTTGGCCTTCGATATCCGACGGCCCAGGCGTTGGTGCTGCTAGTGGCCGTAACTGCGTGCAATTCGTCGAGATCCGCGTCGGGGCTCGGCGCAGGCGTTTGGACCCAGGCGGACCCGTTCCATCGCTCCGCGAGCGCTCTCGTGTGATCGCCAGCGATCAGGTCACTTCCGACCGCGAGCACCTGGGTCTTAAAACGCGCAGCCACGCCGAACAAGAAACGTTCCCCGGCGCCCGGGTTGACCGTCTTGACGATCGCCCAAGTGCGACCGTTCCAATGGAGGGCCAAGGTGCTGCCGTACGAGACTCTGTCGTCGCCAACGGCCCACGCGTCAGTCCTCGAATTGACCGATACGCCCTGAAGCAGGTTGTCGCCCGAGCCGCTGTTCGGGCTTCGCACGACCAACCAGTCGTGCCCGTTCCAGTGCTCGACGAGGGTCCGGCGAGCGGAGCTGGGTGTCGCTTGACCCGTGCCTACGGCCCACATGTCGGTCGCGCTCGTTGCTGCGAGGCCCATCAGGATGTTCTCTCCTGAGCCCGAATTCGGGCTCGGCACGACCGACCAGTTGTGGCCGTTCCAGTGCTCGACGAGCGATCGGAATGTCTTGCTGTTCGCGAAGAAACCCACAGCCCAGACGTTGGTCGCCGACAGCTCGACGACGCTGCCGAGCACGGCGTCGGTCGACGAGAGCGGCGCGGTGGGGATCACCCGCCACGCGGTGCCGTTCCAGTGCTCGGCGATCGGCTTATATTCCTCCGACCCGGCAGGTTGTTGATCTCCAACCGCCCAAGCTTCGGAGGGCGAGAGAGTCGCGACACCGCTGAGGGATCCGAGCAGCCCGACCGACATTACGGTCCAAGAGCCACAGGTTGAGCCCTCCTGCACGCGGAGGAGCGAAGCCCTCGCTTGGCCCGAGACACCCGGTCCGACGACCACGCAGCCGATACCGAGTGCAACGGCCAGCGCGGTTGCCACCAAAGGGCGCTTCACCACTTCGACGCTAACCACGATCGTGAGGAGAGACGACGAGCCCCCACGCGCGCCCACGTCGCCACAGGGCTGCCGGGTGAACTGCGCCGTGTGTACCGCTCGATGAACACGACGGTCGGTCCAGCGAGTCCGCGGAATGTCCGCGCGATGGTGCAGAAACGTGCCGACTGCCGCCGGACGAATCCGAAGACTGTCCAGGAAGCGGGCATTTCGGCAGGTCGCGATCCGGGTGCAATGCGCCTCTTAAGGTGGATACACGGGTTCGAATCCCGTTGCGGCTGCTCGCGACTCCGGCACACTGTCATCAGCGCTGGTAGAGGCATGGGTTTGAATAATCCCGTTGGCTCGCCCATTCCGCTTCAACGCCTGGCCAAGGGCCGGAGCGTAGCTTGTCACGTCAGCGCGGGCGACATAGCCGCAGGCAGCGCTTGGTCGTAGCGACGTGTCGGCCGCGTCGTAGTCCCAGTCAAAGGTCGATCTGATTCCTGCCGCGAACACTGCCGGGGCTGTCCTGCACGCTGGTCGATTCGCTAAGGTGACCGGGCGCTGACCGGGTGAGCGGCTCATTCGCCTTCACACATAGACGAGAATTGGCCGTACGCTTGAGCGAGTCGGTTCGTCGGAGCCCGCGATATACCGGGCCAACTGCGAGGCGATCCGCCGCCGGATGGCACCGAGTGGTGCAAACTCGACAAAGGAGGCTGGATGACTCGTACGGCTGTGACCACAGACCGAGCACCCGGAGCGCTCGGCCCCTACAGCCAGGCAATAGTTGCGAACGGCTTCGTGTTCTGCTCGGGCACGGCCGGCATCGATCCGACCACGGGAGCCGTTCGCGACGGAGTCGCGGCGCAGACAGAACAGGCGCTGATCAACCTTGCCGCTATCCTCGAAGCTGCCGGCTCTTCTCTTTCTGACCTGGTCAAGACCACGATCTTCTACAGCGACGTGGCTGACTTTCCTACGATCAACGAGGTGTACGCCAGATACGTGCCGGAACCGCCGCCCGCTAGGTCAGCACCCGCCAACGTGGCCCTACCGCGTGGGCTGCTCGTATCGATCGAGGCGATCGCCGCGCTCTCCAACCGGTGAGAGCCAATGCCGGCCGAGTCGTCCAGCCACCCGCCGGCAGGGCAACGGCTCGTATACCGGGACGTTGCCGCGCCACCCCTGGAGCACCGCTCCGGCCTGCTCGGGCTCACCGGGACGGCCGACATGCGAGAGGTCATCGCGAGGGCGAGGGCGAGGGAGCGGGAGCGGGATGCTCGGCTCGGCCTCGAGGTCTACGTGCACCATCTCCGCGCCGGGATCACGTCCATGGCAGCCGCCATGGACGGACTGGACGCGCTCGTGTTCACGGGCGGCGTCGGCGAGCATTCGCCCGAGGTCCGCGAGCTGGCGGCGAGCGGACTTGGGCTTCTCGGCGTCGGTCTCGGCGAGCAGCAAACGCCGGAGGCGACCCGAAACGGGCGATCAGCACGTCGGACAGTCCCGTCGGCGTGCTCGTGGTCACCGCCAGCGAGGACCTTGAGATCGCAAGGAGACCCGGAGCGTGCTCGGGGACGCGCGAGGCGAAGCGAAGCCTCGCCGCTCAGCGGACGACGAGGACCGGCAGGTGTCCGAGGTGAAGCACCTTGTGGGTGGTGCTCCCGACGACGAGACCGGCCAGGTCGGACAGCCCTCTCGAGGCGAGCACCATGACAGAGGCACCGCACTCGCTCGCCTCCTCGAGAAGCTCCTTCGCCACGTGGCCGGCGAGGGCAGCACGTACCGTTCCTGTCACGCTTAGCCCGGCCTTCGTCAGCTCGGCGACGGCATCGTCGACGAGCTTCTCCGCCTCGTCCGTCCCTTCGCTCGGGAGGGCACCGCTCCTGGCGCCAGGGGCGAGAGCGATCTCCCGGACATGGACTACTCTCACCTCGGCGCCACCGAGCTTTGCGAGTTGCTGCGCGGCACCCAGAGCCTGCGCTGCATGCGGCGAGCCGTCGATGGCGACCAACACCTTCTCGAACATTTTGCTTACCTCCGCGTGCAAAAGCGCGAGCCGACTCACGCCAACGTATCCATGATTATTGCGGACTCGCCCAGTCTTCTGTAGGGCCGAATGACCCGAACATCCTGAGGCGGGTCGTTAGTGTGCTGAAGGGAAGACATGGACACGACTGAGTTCGAGGCTGCCTACGGCGCTCTGCTCGAGGCCGCGGCGATCGCCGGGCTCGGCGTTCCTTCTGAGGAGGCGTGGGACGTCGACACCGTGCTTGCCCACATCATCGCGAGCAGCCGCATGCTCGCTGCCGCGAGCGCCGAGCTGTTGTCCGGACGGACTCCGGTCGTCGACAACCGCCCGACCCAATCCCGGGCCTATTTCGACGCGATCGCGAGGAGCGCCGCCCGCCGTAGCGAGCTTGTTGGATCCGTGAGACGGTGCGGGCAAGAGCTTGTGATCCTTGCCTCCCAGCTCTCAGAGGAGCAGACCGCAAGGAGGGTGCCCACGATCATCGTCGATGCTGGGCGCGTCCGGGTGGAGCGTCCAGTGGCTTTCTCGAGTCTCCTCGAATCAGGCCATATTCACGAGCACCTCGAACAGTTGCGGGAATGGCTGGAAGGAAGGATGTCGCAACGAGCTGCTGCGCGAAACGAAGGCAACCTCTGCCAGCTTGCAGCGCGAGCTATACCGTAAGACGGAGCGATATCGAGAGAGACAGAGAGGAAGAGCCGTGACCGAGGAGTACTTGCCTGATGTCTATCTTCGACTGCGATCGCGCTTCCCGACCGTCGCTGCGGCCCTCGACAGCCTCGGTGAAGCCACCGCGAGCGCCGGCGGGCTCGACGAGCGCACGCAGCGTCTCGTGAAGCTCGGCATTGCCATCGGGGCGTCGGCCGAGGGAGCGGTTCGTTCGAACACTCGACGCGCCCTGGCGGCCGGTGCCTCACCCGAGGAGGTTCTGCAGGTCGCAGTCCTGGCCATCACCACGAGAGGGTTTCCGGCCGCTGTTGCCGCCTTCTCGTGGATCGAAGAGGTACTGACAGCCGGTACCTAAATCACAAAACGTGACCACACGTCGATGAAGCCGCCTGCAACATGTCCGGTAACACGCCGGCCGCTCTTGAAGAACTGGGACCCGCCGCGATCGTCGCTGGGCGCAGTCAGGTCAAAGGACGGTACGACCATCGGCTACTACAAGCTGGGCCGGGGTCCCGAGCTGATCCTGCTGCACCGGGCCGGTCAGCTCGAGGAGCCTGCGCACCGTGGCTATGGCTCTCTCCGACTCCTTCAAAGTTTACGTGCCCGACCGGTGCGGCCGGCGAACGAGCGTGCCGTATGGCGAGTTCCAGGGTTACGCACTGAGATCGAAGACCTGAGCGCCCTGTTGCATCTGGCGCTCAGTACGTGTTCAGCCTCAGGGCAGGAGCGGTTGCGAGACCCTTCTGCCGTGCGCTTCAAGAGTGTCCGCAACCTGACGGCATCGCTCGAGGGGGCGAGAGCAAGGTTCTGCCAGGTGCCAAACGAGTGACACGTCGAGGCGTGGGCCACACTGCTGCGGACAACGGGCGCCAACCCGCTCTCGTGGCGGCCGAACTGCGACCCTTCTTCGCCTGGGTGGTCTATGTCCGCGAAATCGCTCTCGCTCCTGGCGGCAAGGTCTGTCGTCGGTCCCGGGCGTTCCGGCGTCACCGAGCACTGAGCCCGGGCGCGCCGATGCGGCCTGCTCGAGGCAGACCGCATCAGGCTGACGTGCCGGAGGAGCGGATCGTCTAGGCAGCCTTGGCGTGCCCTGCGATCCCGGTCACGCCAAGCTCAGCGTGCCGCCGGTCCTGGTGGCGCTGGCGGTAGCCGGCGATCACTCCGTCGAGGCCGATCCAGCTCGAGATCTTCCACGTCGCCAGGATCACGATGGCGAAGAGCACATAGAAGGCGCACACGCTGGCGGTGCCCGACATGACGTAGGTGAACAGCAGCGCCAGGCTGCCGATGGCCGCTCCGCGGGTGACGAGCCCGAGCACAAGGCCGGCGCCGACTGCGAACTCCGCCAAGGCGATAAAGACGCCGATCCATCCGGCGTTCGGCACGACGAAGCTGTGCAGGAAGCTCCCCCACCAGCTGTAGGCGGGGACTCCGTGGGCGGCAAAGCCGGCCACCCCGGCACCGTTGTTGTGGAGGAAGTAGGCGTTCTCGGCGCCGAACAGCTTCGCCCAGCCCGCCTGCATCCACATGATCCCGAGTCAGACGCGCATGGCGAGCCAGCCGACGGCCATGATCTTTGGTTAACCGAGCCACTTCACCACAGCTGGAGTGTTCCGCTCGGCTGGATTCCCTATCAGTGCAAAGGGGTTGTTCATACTGAGCTCCTCTCCTATGGTCCGGCTCCCCCGGAATCCACTGCTCAGCATGAAGGTTCGTGCGGCCGCCACACCTAGGAGCAAGGGTCCCTGCTTCCGGTGCCGAAGGCCCCATCCCCTGCGTCGACTTTCGGTGGGGATCCGAACCAGGGAGGTAGACCTGCCTGGGCTCCCGATGACAGTGCTCCTGACACATACAGGGCTGGGCGCCGCAGCTTCGGCTGGAGGAGGAGTGCCGGGCCTGCACACAACAGGCCGCCGACCTTCCGACTGCTATACGCCGTTTCGGATTGGGACTTTCGGCTCTAGCCCGCGCAACGGCCTGCCACAAACATGAAGGAGGACGAGCCTTATAGCCGCCACGACCAGAGGGTCATTTCCGAACAGGAGCCACGATGTCGTCCGCACTCGACCACCCGTTGGTAGACCAACCAGCGCCCTCCGCTTCGCCGCTGTCGCCGCGGAACGAGAAGAAGGCTCATAGCCTCGGGATCACGTCAGCGACCGGTTTGGTCATTGGCAGCATCGTCGGAACCGGCGTGTTCACGATGCCGGCGGTGCTGGCAGGTGCCGGCACCATGGGCATCGCCGTCCTCGCTGTCATCGCCGTCGGCGCCATGCTCCTCGCCGTTCTCTTCGGCCAGCTGACAAAGCGCGTACCCAACAGCGACGGCGGCCTCTACGCGTACTCCCGCCACGAGTTCGGCGACTTCGCCGGCTATCTCGTCGGCTGGTGCTACTGGATCCAAGCCTGGGCCGGCAACGCCGCCATCGTCTCGTCTTGGGTGTTCTACGTCGATGCCCTGTTCAACATCCACAATCCAAGCGGCATGGAGAACTGGGGAATCGCCCTTGTGGGGCTGTGGGTGCCGGCGATCGTGAACCTAGTCGGGGTCCGCCAGATGGCCTGGTTCCAGAACATCACCGTGGTGTTGAAGTTCCTCCCCCTGCTGTTCGTCGGTATCGTCGGCTGGTTCTTCGTCCGCGCCGCCCACTTCGGGCCCTTCAACGCCTCGGGCGGCAGCCTCTACAGCGGTATCGGGATCGCGGCCGGGGTCGCCCTCTTCTCCTTCATCGGGGTCGAAGCGGCCGCCATCACCGCCAAGCGCGTGAAGGACCCGCGCCGGAACGTCGGTCGCGCCTCGATGCTCGGCACCGCCGTAAGCGCCTTGTTGTACGTGCTGGTGACCGCGGCAGTCATGGGTCTGGTCGCCCACTCCGCCCTTGTGAACAACGGATCGCCGTTCGTCAACGCCTTCCAGAGCATTTTCCCCCATATCGCATGGGCGGGAAGGCTCATTGCCGGAGTGGCCGTCATCTCAGGCATCGGGGCCTTGAACGGCTGGACCCTCATCGTCACCGAGACGTCGCGTGCCATCGCCCAGGACGACCTGTTCCCCCGACCCTTCGCCTGGGCGGATCGCAACGGAACAGCCTGGTTCGGCATCGTGGTGGGCACGGTGCTGCCGTCGCTGCTCATGCTGTGGAGCTACAACACCAAGGCAGGGCTGACGGTGTTCACCTACCTTGTCGACCTCACCGTGGTCACCGTGGCGATTCCCTACTTCATGTCAGCCATCGCCCAGCTCACCTTCCTCGTCTCGCGCCGCCGGCGCGTGCAAGGGTGGCTGCTCGCCCGTGACCTTGCGGTCGCCGGCACGAGTGTCCTGTTCTCGCTCTGGGTGACCTTCGCCTCGGGCTACCAGGTCGTGTACCAGGCTCTCGTCGTGATCCTGGCCGGGCTCGTCCTCTACGCCTTCTTGAACGCCCGCCGGCAGCGCCTCGGCGAGACCGGCGAGCCGGTGGACCTCCCGCCGGAGCAGGCAGCAATTGAGCTGTCTGAGCCGGCCTGAGCCGCACGAATGAACGACAAGAGAAACCCGAAAGGAGAACCCAGATGACGTTTCATGTTGACTCCGAGGTCGGCCAGCTCCGCCAGGCCATCCTCCACCGGCCAGGGCTGGAACTCTCCCGCCTCACGCCCCAGAACATCGGCGAGCTGTTGTTCGACGACGTGCTCTGGGCGAAGAAAGCAAAGGAAGAGCACGACGCGTTCGCCGAGGCGCTTCGCGAGAAGGGCGTGCGTGTGCACTACTACGCCCAGCTGCTCGCAGAAGTGCTGGAGATCACGGAGGGCCGGGGCTTCGTGCTCGACCGCCTCTGCACGCCGGAGATTCTCGGTCCGACGCTGGTCGGTCCGCTTCGCCGGCTCTTCGAGGATCTCGACGGCGCAGAACTCGCCAGGTGCCTGGTCGGAGGGGTTCTGAAGGGCGAGATGCACCCGTCCGGCGGTCGGAGCAGCCTCAAATGGGAGACCCTGCGAGCTGACGACTTTCTCCTCGCGCCCCTGCCGAACCACCTCTTCCAGCGGGACAACTCCTGCTGGATCTACGGCGGCGTGTCGGTCAACCCGATGGCGAAGCCGGCTCGGCAGCGAGAGACGCTCCACAGCCGGGCCATCTACCGTTTCCATCCGCTCTTTGCCAACGCCGACATCGTCACCTACTACGGAGACGACGATCTCAACCATCTTCCGGCATCGGTAGAGGGTGGGGACGTGCACGTGATCGGCAACGGCACTGTCATGATCGGGATGGGAGAACGCACGACCCCGATGGGTGCCGAGATCCTCACCCAGCAACTGTTCGCCTCCGGTCAGGCGAGCACCGTCATCGCCGTCGAGCTGCCGAAGTCGCATTCGATGATGCACCTCGACACGGCCATGACAATGGTCGACCGCTCCACGTTCGTGTTGTACCCCTACTTCGACCGGCACCTCCGCTCGTGGACGATCACCCCGGGTGAGGCAGGCGCCTTCAACGTCAAGCACAACCACAGTCTGTGGGCAACCCTGGCAGGGGTGCTCGGAGTCGAGGAAGTCACGGTGCTCATCACCGACGAGGACATCCGGGCTGCAGAACGCGAGCAGTGGGATGACGGGACGAACTACCTCGCCGTGGCCCCTGGGGTCGTCTTCGGCTACGACCGCAACGTCGCCACGAACACGATGCTGAGAAAGCACGGCATCGAGGTGGTGAGCGTCGCGGGCGGTGAGCTCGGTCGCGGACGCGGCGGCCCACGTTGCATGGTGTGCCCGATCGAGCGCGACGCCGCGTAGAAGAAAGGAATGAAGATGACGACTGAGCTTCATGGACGAAGTCTTCTCAAAGAGGTCGACCTCACCAAGGAGGAGTTCACCTACCTGGTCGACCTGGCCGCGCAACTGCGTGAGGCGAAGCGCTCGGGATCCGAGGTGCAACGGCTCGTCGGCCGCAACATCGCCCTCATCTTCGAGAAGACCTCGACCCGCACGCGCGCGGCCTTCGAGGTCGGGGCGCACGACCAGGGAGCACACGTCACCTATCTCGGACCGGAGGAGTCCCAGCTCGGCCACAAGGAGTCGATGAAGGACACCGCGCGTGTGCTCGGCCGCATGTTCGACGGGATCGAGTACCGAGGTTTCGCGCAGGAGAAGATCGAGACCCTCGCTCGCTACGCCGGCGTGCCGGTCTGGAACGGGCTAACCGACGAGTGGCACCCCACCCAGATGCTGGCGGACGTGCTGACGATGCGAGATCACTCGGCACGGCCGTTCGAAGAAGTCGCCTACTGCTACCTCGGAGATGCCCGTAACAACACGGCCAACTCGTTGCTCGTCACGGGAGCGCTTCTTGGAGCTGACGTGCGCTTGGCGGCCCCGGAGGCACTGTTGCCTTCAGCGGACGTACGTGCGATCGCCGAACGACTGGCAGCGAGCTCGGGTGCGCGACTCATGCTCACCGCCGACCAGTACGAGGCCGTCGCCGGAGTCGACTTTCTCTACACCGACGTCTGGCTCTCGATGGGGGAGCCGGAGGAGAAGTGGGCCGAGCGCATCGAGCATCTCCTCCCGTACCAGGTGAACGCCGAGCTGCTGAAAGCGACCGGCAACCCCTCGGTCAAGTTCCTGCACTGCCTCCCTGCGCTGCACAACCGGGAGACCGAGGTCGGCGCGACGATCTTCGAAACCTCGGGGCTCGACGCCCTCGAGGTGACCGAGGAGGTGTTCGAATCGGATGCGTCGATCGTGTTCGATCAGGCCGAGAATCGGCTCCATACGATCAAGGCCGTGATGGTCGCCACGCTCGGGAGCTGACATGAGAATCGTCGCCGCGCTCGGTGGCAACGCACTCCTCGAGCGGGGCGAGGCTCCTGACGCCGGGATCCAGCAGCATCACATCCTCCGGGCGGTCGAGGCGCTCGCGCCGCTCAGCCGTGCCCACGATCTCGTCATCACGCATGGCAACGGGCCGCAGGTGGGTCTGCTCGCCCTCGAGAGCGATGCCGACCCGGCGCTCACTCGTGGCTATCCCCTCGATGCCCTCGGCGCCCAGACCCAAGGGATGATCGGCTACTGGCTCGCTCAAGCGCTGCACAACGCTGTCCCGACTCGAGACTTCGCGGCACTCGTGTGCCAAACCATCGTGAACGGCGACGATCCAGCGTTCGCCAAACCGGCGAAGTTCGTGGGCCAGGTCTACGAGAGAGCGCGGGCCGAGCAGCTCGCGCACGAGCGGGGGTGGACCATCGGGCGTGACGGAGCCGCCTGGCGGCGCGTCGTGCCCTCACCACGGCCGCGTCAGCTCGTCGAGCTCCCGGTGATCGAGCATCTGCTGAACAGCGGTATCGGGGTTATCTGTGCCGGCGGCGGTGGGATCCCCGTCGTCAGCGACGACGAGGGACGACTCAGCGGGATAGAGGCCGTCATCGACAAGGACCGCACCGCTGCGTTGCTCGCCGAGCTCGTCGCCGCCGACGCCCTCCTCCTCCTCACCGATGTCCCCGCCGTCGAGGTCGGCTGGGGAACGCCGTCTGCTCATGAGATTCGAAATGCCTCGGTCGAAGAACTCCGTTGCCTTGAGTTCCCCGCCGGGTCGATGGGTCCAAAGGTCGAGGCTGCCTGTGACTTCGTCCAGGCGACCGGTCACCTGGCAGCCATCGGCCGCCTTGAAGACGCCGGAGCGCTCCTCGCCGGCGCCGCAGGAACGGTTGTCCGCCCTCTGGCCCAGGTTGGATGACACAAGGAGACTGGGGTCATGGAACTGCCAGCTCTGCGGACCGAAAGCCTTACGAAGCGCCCCGGCGCCGTCGAGGCGCTCGGCGACCTTGATCTCGAGGTGTCCAAGCTCGCCAGGAAGCTGCCAAGGTCAGAGATCTAAGGTGAACCGCAGCGTGATCAGCTGGTCTCGTCAGACCAAATGGTGACCAACAGAGATCTTTCGAGCCGCTAGAACTCTTGACACGTCAGCAACGCAGGAGGTGGGTGGAAGAGCTTCCGAACGTTCCGCTGTTCGGGAAATGATCCTCATGCGTTCAGCTCAGGTTGCTCTTCGAGATACTCGACGACGTCGCGGGCACTCCAGCCGCCGGGGTGGCGTTCGAGCAGGACACGGGCACCGCTGAGATCAGCCCCGAGCGTCACGACCGGCGGCTCCGCTCGGCCCACACGACGCAGCTGCCCGAGACCGATTGTCGCCATCAGACCATTGCACAAGCAGATGCGGCTGACCGTGTCGGCGCGTTCGCCACCCTTGCGCACGTAATCGACCGGCGGCTCGGCCGGGCAGCGGTATCCGATCTCGCCAGTCGTCTTCACGTACGGGGTGCGCAGGTAGCCGAGGTTGCACAGCCGTCGCCGGCCCTCGTAAACGATGGGGTCCGACAGCGTGTTGGGAAGTTGTGCGATCTTGAAAGGGAAGCCGGTCGGCGAGGCGAGGACATCGGTGCGCACTACGATTCCTTCGTCGCGAAGGTTGGCGAGGAGCTGCTGGCGGATCGCTGGGGCCAGACCCGACTCGCGTGCCAGGGCGAACGCAGTGCCGACCTGGACGCCGCTTGCTCCGAACGCGCGAGCCGCCGCCACTTGTTCCGGTCGGCCGTATCCACCAGCGACCCAGAAGGGAAGTCCGAGCTCGCTGAGGTGACCTGGGTCGACGACGTCCCGTGGCCCATAAAGCGGCTCCCCGTCGTCGTCGACCTGCAGCGTGCCACGGGGTGGAGCGTTGTGGCCGCCGGCGATCGCTCCCTCGACGACGAATCCGTCCGGTCGCGTCGCCGCGTCGCGGGCGAGGTACGTGGCAAGCGTATTCGAGGAGACGATGGCGAGGAAGATCGGTCGGGACACCGCGGGAAGCTTGGGACCGAGCAGCGCCGACGGGTCCAAGGTGATGACGTAACGGGACCCCCCGGCGCCGACTACGTCGATCGGGAACTGCAGAGGCTCGTGGCGGGACAAGGTATCGAGCAGCCATGGCATCCGAACCGGGATCCCGGCCCCGACGAGCACGAAGTCGACGCCGGCGAGCATCGCTCCGTAGGCTGCGGCCGGCGTCGCGAGCTGGATCTTCTCCAGGAAGTTGATGCCCACCGACCCACCGGCGGCAGCCTCTTTGGCTAGATAGACCTCGACGAAGGCGGAGGCGACGGCGAGGCGTATCCAGTCAGCGTGCGGCTGCAGCGTCAGATGGGGCACCGGTCTGTAGGGCCGACCCTCTCGCCGACCACCAGCAATGAAGTACCGCGCCAACACCGACTCGGCCACCTCGGGGTCGGGGAACTGCGCCAGCGCCCGCCGTAAGTGGCCGTCCGGGTCGCCGTCCTGGAGTCGCCGGGCGAGGATCGTGTCGAGCGCCACCCCTGACACGACGCCGAGCCCACCGGCTCGCCCCACGGCACCGGCAAGCTGCCAAGAGGAGACGCCGATGCCCATGCCGCCCTGGATGATCACCGGGCGATCCACGCGAGCCTGCGGGCGTAAGCCGTTCACCTGCACGAGCGCGTGGGCGTTCGGGGGGGCTGCCGAGCCGAAGGCGGCGTCGGCAGGACCGAGTTGAGAATTCAATCAGAGCACCTCTCTTACAGTCGGCGGAGCCAGCTCTCCACGCGAAACGGCCGGCTCTTCAGCCGATGCCGCGAGATCTGCAGGCAGACCGTGTAAGCCTAGCGAGATCCCCGTGACTGGGACTGACCGACCGAGCGCGAGCCAGACGTTCGCGAACAGAGCGAGCGCCCATCCGAGCGCCATGCCGAACGAGTAGCCCGAGCGGCCACCTGTCTCGACGAACGCAATGCCGCAACCGAGCGCGACGAGTACGCCGAAAGCTGAAACTATTGCCCACGTCTTGGTCGTTTTCGTGCCCTGCTCGACGGCAAGGCCCACCACAGCGAACGACAGCAGGAGGATCGCGATTCCGATCACCGCGTAAATGCCCAAGAGGGCAGCGTTGCCAATGTCGTAAATCGAGGGCCGTACCACCAATACGAGCTAGCGAGAACTCGCGCCGCCGCTCCGCTGTGATCTTTGCCGGACCAGCTCCGTACGAGAGCGCAGCGACGAGAGCGACGACGCAAACCGAGATCGCCGCCGCTCCTGCTAGAGGGTCTTGGGCGGCCGGAGGGGCGGACAGCACAGCAGTGATCGCGCCGCTGGCAACCTGAAGGGCACAGAGGCCGAGCAGGGACCCGGCGAGCGCGACGACCCCGAGGGTCTCTCTTCGGCGCCGGCGGAGAGCGCCCGTCGTGCCGCCCAGCCGTTGCGGGCCTATCAGCCACTGCCTCGTCTGTGTCGCCGTCCCCACCTGACACGGCGCAACCCTACAAGGGGCCTCCAGCACGAGGGCGTGCCCCGCTTGGGCTCGGGTCCGGTGCCTGCATCTGCTCGAGCAGCTCCTGGGTCTCGGCGAGTGACGCGGTGATGATGCGTTTCGCCACCTCGAGCAGCTCGAAGAGCATGGGGTCGCTCACAGAGTAGTAGACGTTAGAGCCCACCTTGCGAGCCCTGATGAGATTCGCCCGGCGCATCACCCCGAGCTGCTGGGAGAGGTGGGACGCCTCGATGCCGACCTCGCCGATCAGCTCACTAACCGGTCTCTCTCCCTCGCGGAGGACCTCGAGGATTCGTATCCGGGCCGGGTGGCCGAGCGTTTTGAAGAACTCCGCCTTCACTTGGTAAATGGGAGTTGTCATCGCTCGTGCGAGCCTAATGAGTCGGTCAATGTGACAGATGGAAAGGTTTTCACAAGTCGTTCCCTG